>JBOFIZ010000521.1:0-4819 GCA_051650425.1 Bacteroidales bacterium | reverse complement strand
CCGGACAGCGAAAAAGAAAAAGCAGAGGAATGGCATCAGAAATTAGTGGAGGCTGCAGCTGAAAATGATGAAGCCTTAATGGAAAAATTCTTTGATCAGGGCAACCTGACAGAAGATGAAATGCGTGAAGGAATCCATCTGGGTATGATTCATCGAAGTATATTCCCGGTTTTCTGTGTATCTGCAGGAAAAGATATGGGTGTGCGCAGACTAATGGAGTTTTTAGGAAATGTTGTTCCTTTGGTTGCCGAAATGCCTCACGTGACAACTATAAAAGACGAAGATGTATCTCCGGACTCAAAAGGTCCTTCAAGTGTATATGTATTTAAAACTACAGTTGAACCGCATATCGGTGAGGTATCTTACTTCAAAGTCATGTCAGGTAAAATAAAAGAAGGTGATGACCTGATCAATATGAATCGCGGAACGAAAGAACGGTTATCGCAAATTTTTGCAGTAGCCGGACAAAACCGGGATAAGGTTGAGCAACTGGAAGCCGGAGATATAGGCGTTACGGTTAAATTAAAAGACACCCGTACCGGAAACACGCTGAATGCAAAAGGCTGTGACTATATTTTTGATTTTATCAAATATCCGGAACCCAAATACAGAAGAGCGATCAGACCACTTAACGAAGCTGAAGCTGAAAGATTAAGTGAACTGCTGACTCGCGTTCATGAAGAAGATCCGACAATTCTTATTGAACAATCAAAAGAATTAAAACAAACAATAGTTCATGGTCAGGGCGAATTCCATTTGAGAACCATCAAATGGCGTCTGGACAAAAACGATAAAATGCAGATCGAATACATTGAACCGAAAATACCATACAGAGAAACGATAACAAAAGCTGCACGTGCAGACTACAGACATAAAAAACAATCCGGAGGTGCGGGACAATTTGGCGAAGTACATATGATTGTCGAACCTTTTATAGAAGGTGTTCCTCAATCAGACAGCTATAAGTTCAACGGACAGGAGTTCAAGGTAACAGCTCGTGACACTCAGGTAATAGATCTGGATTGGGGAGGAAAACTATATTTTATAAATAGCATCGTAGGAGGATCAATCGATTCGAGATTCCTGCCTGCTATATTAAAAGGTGTAATGGACCGACTCGAACAAGGACCACTTACCGGCTCTTATGCCAGAGATGTACGCGTAATTGTCTATGACGGAAAAATGCATCCGGTAGATTCGAATGAAATATCATTCAGACTCGCAGGACGTCATGCATTTAGTCAGGCATTCAAGACAGCCGGCCCTAAAGTATTGGAACCTATCTATGATGTAACCGTCATGGTACCTTCCGAAAAAATGGGCGACGTGATGAGTGACTTACAGGCAAGAAGAGCAATTATCATGGGTATGGATAGTGAGAAGGGGTTTGAAAAGTTAACAGCGAAAGTTCCGTTAAAGGAAATGTCAAGTTACTCAACATCTTTAAGCTCCATAACCGGAGGAAGAGCCTCGTTTTCGATGAAATTTGCCTCTTATGAACTGGTTTCATCAGATATTCAAGATAAATTATTAAAAGAATATGAAGCACAGCAAGATGCGGACTGATCGGGGTTTTGAGCATTTCTACTACTAAAAAAATAAAGCCAATCCAAAAAAAAGGATTGGCTTTTTTGGTTTTAACACACAAATTGTTAATTTTGCCAAGAATGTTAATGTGAAAGTTTTTTTATTTTAGGTAAACAAACCAGTTACTTATTTGTTTATAAAACAAAAGCAAGTATAAATTGAGACTAAAATTATTAAGTTTTCGCGCGGAGAAACTGGATCAAATATGAGAAAATCAACGATTTGGACTTTAACCCTCGTTTTGATTGCAACTTTTTTAGGCCTTTTAGTATTGCAAATTAATTATTTGGAAGAAATGGTTAAGATGCGAAACGAACAATTCTCAGAGGCTGTAAAAAGAAGCTTGTATCAAGTCACCAGAAGTCTGGAAACCGAAGAAACAAAACGTTATCTGGAAGAGGATTTAATGAATAATCCAACTCCTTTGTATTATAGTTACCCGAAGATCAATGAACTAGGCGTAGACAATAACTCGCTTGCAACGATTAACGGAACAAAAAGAAAAAAAATACTTGAAGCGGAAGCAATAGAAGAGATTCGGAAAGATTATACAAATGAAAAACCTGAATTGTATTTATCTAAACGGCATGGTAAAAACTCCATTCCTAAAACCTCTTCCGAGCTACAAAATGCTTTAAAAGGCAGGTATCTCTATCAACGGGAGATTTTAGATTATCTGATTCTGGATCAGCTTTCGTCTGCAGGAACAAAACCTTTAGATGAACGAATCAATTTCTATCAGCTTAAAGATTATCTGCGTATCGAATTACTCAACAACGGATTAAATCTCATTTTTGAATTTGCTGTTGTTGATAAGGATAATAAAATCGTATACAAGACATCGGGATATAATCCTAAATCGGATGAAGAAGTCTTTACCCGAATTATATTTCCTAACGATCCACCTAATAAGTATAGTTATCTGAAGGTTTACTTCACAAATAAAAAACACTATATTTATGAGTCTATCCGGTTTATGATTCCTTCGTTCATATTCACAGGAGTACTTCTTTTGACGTTTATTTTTACGATTTATTCTGTTGTCAGACAAAAGAAACTTTCTGAGATGCGTAATGATTTCATTAATAATATGACGCATGAGTTTAAAACTCCTGTCTCTACGATATCATTGGCAGCACAGATGTTAAAGGATCCGGCA
Organism: Bacteroidales bacterium; assembly: GCA_051650425.1. Classification (GTDB taxonomy): domain Bacteria; phylum Bacteroidota; class Bacteroidia; order Bacteroidales; family UBA7332; genus UBA7332. The sequence goes on along the minus strand of JBOFIZ010000521.1, from coordinate 2,073 downwards.
GTAATGAAAAGCCCGACAATGTTTCAGCATATATCGGGTGTAATTATTGATGAGACAAAACGACTAAGTTTCCAGGTCGATAAAGTATTACAAATGTCTTTATTCGATAAACAAAAGGCAACATTAAAACTGCGAGAAGTGAAACTTAGTGAATTATTGACAAGTGTTGTCAGTACATTCAAACTGAAAGTAGAGCAATTCGGAGGATCTATTACAATAGATATCAAAACAGATAAAGACTTAGTCTATATAGACGAAATGCACTTTACAAATGTTATTTTCAATCTACTAGACAATGCCATTAAATACAGTAAACCCGATGTCCCGCTTACTTTAAAAGTAACGCTTTTAAACGAAGGTCCTGATAAAGTTCAGGTTACGATTGAGGACAATGGTATTGGCATTAAGAAAGAAAATATTAAAAGAATATTTGAGCGTTTTTACAGAGTTCCAACCGGAAACGTTCATAATGTAAAAGGCTTCGGTTTAGGATTGGCTTATGTAAAGAAAATCATCACTGATTTGAAAGGTACGATCCGCGCTGAAAGCGAATTAGGTTTAGGAACAAAATTTATTATAACATTATCCACTATAAAACAATAACTATGGAAGAAAAATTGACCGTATTACTATGCGAAGATGATGAGAATCTTGGCATGTTGTTAAGAGAGTATCTTCAGGCTAAAGGCTATGTTGTAGATCTACAACCTGACGGTGAAGCTGGTTTAAGAGCTTTTCAAAAAAACAAATATGATCTTTGTATCTTTGATGTGATGATGCCGAAAAAAGACGGTTTCACATTAGCACAAGAAATTCGTTCAACAAACTCTGAAATTCCAATTATTTTCTTGACAGCGAAAGCTCTTAAAGAAGATGTTTTGGAAGGTTTCAAAATCGGAGCTGACGATTATATCACTAAACCTTTCAGTATGGAAGAGCTTATTTTCCGTATCGAGGCAATCATTCGCCGCGTGAAAGGCAAAAAAATGAAGGAAGTTCAATATTACAAAATCGGTAAGTTTACTTTCGATACTCAAAAACAACTTTTGATCATCGGAGAAAAACAAACAAAACTTACGACTAAAGAATCTGAACTACTTTGTTTGTTATGCGTTCACATGAACGAAATCCTGGAAAGAAACTATGCATTGAAAACTATCTGGATTGACGATAACTACTTCAACGCAAGAAGCATGGATGTTTACATCACTAAACTTCGTAAATTGTTGAAAGATGATCCGGATATCGAAATCATCAATGTTCACGGTAAAGGTTACAAATTAATTGCTCCTGAAATCGAAGCATAATAAAATAAAAAAAGGAATCTGATACAGATTCCTTTTTTTTATTGCAACCAACCTATAAGGCATAAAAAAAGGTGAGTTTGTAGAAAATCTACACTCACCTTCTTTATGTTTCTTGAACCTGATTACTCTTGGATTCTTTTATTCAGAAGAATATAAGAGATAATTCCTACGATAATAACTACTAATCCTGTAGCCAAAGTAGTATTAGTAGTAGACCCCAAAAATTGAGGGATAGCTAAAATCGCAACACCAATGATTACGATGATAACTCCTAGGTATTTCATTAGTTCATTCATAAGTATATTATAGTTTAATTTCGTTCCTATCTGTTTGCCCTACAAATAAACTAATAAATCTCCTATGATAAAAATAATTTCCGAAAAAATGCCGGATTTTTTATTTGAAGCCGCGCTATCAGGGAGTTAAAATGCCGAAAATCAACTTTTTTAGTAATTTCATCCAAAAAAAAACAACAAGTCATTTGTTTTATCAAAAAAATAAATACATTTGTGCCATAGGAGTTACTTAATTAATCACACTAAAGCTATGAATAAGTCAGAGTTAATCAATGCAATGGCTGAGAAATCAGCACTTAGTAAAGCTGATGCTAAAAAAGCATTAGAAGCATTCATCGAAACAGTTACTGAAGAATTACAAAACAGTGGCAAAGTTGCCTTAGTAGGTTTTGGAACTTTCTCAGTAGTTGAAAAAAGCGAAAGAACTGGTATCAACCCGGCAACTAAACAGCAGATTATAATTCCAGCGA
>JBOFIZ010000520.1:0-4193 GCA_051650425.1 Bacteroidales bacterium | reverse complement strand
ATGAATAATTAAACAGTTTGAGCAATGTCACAAGAATTAAGTAAAGATCCCGTATTTGACGGTATAGGTTATGAACCTTCTTTGTATTCAAGATCAATGTTTGTTCCAATGAAGACTGATTATGATTTTACAGTCTATGAAAATGCGAATCAGGATAAAAATAAGAAGATTCTGGTTGTCTGTACAGAAGAGAAGTACTTGACGATGGCTAATGGGAAGAAGTTTTCGACAGGTAACCATCCTGTAGAAACATTGGTTCCAATTTTGCATTTACAAGCTGCAGGGTTTGATGTCGATATTTACACACCTACAGGTGAATCTGTTAAATTGGAAATGTGGGCAATGCCAACGGAAGATGATGCAGTGAAAGGTGTTTTTGAAAAACATAAATCACAATTAGAAAAGCCTAAAAGTTTACATGAGTTTGTTGTTAATCAGATGAAGTCTGATTGTGAATATGTTGCAGCGTTTATTCCCGGAGGTCACGGAGCTTTGATTGGTTTGCCTTTCAATGAAGACTTGAAAAAAGTCATAGATTGGATAAAAAAAGAAGATAAATATATGCTGGCAATTTGTCATGGTCCTGCAGCATTGCTAGCAGGAGCTCTGAATGAATCAGCAGAAAATTATCCGTACAAAGGATATACAATGAAATCTTTTCCTGATGTGATTGATAAGCAATTGCCATCGATTGGATATGTGCCTGGAGATTTGCCTTGGTATTATGGTGAGAAATTAAAAGCATTAGGTGTTGATATATTGAACATAGATATAACCGGAGCTTGTAATGTTGATCGAAAACTGGTATCGGGAGATAGTCCTTTGGCTGCAAATGCATTCGGAAAACTTTGTGCAAATACGTTATTGGCAAAGTAAATCTTATTTGTAATAACGATAAACAGAGAGACTTAATATAAAAAAAGGATTTGCCTGTTAAGGCAAATCCTTTTTATGCTGAATAAGAACATTGTTCTTTTATTTATTGAGGTCGAAAATTAATTTACCGACATTCATTCCTTTGCTTCCAGTTTGAGTAATTAACACTTTCTTTCCATCAAGGTTTTCAATTACTACAGGTTCTTTTAAGTATGTATGAGAATGCCCGCCTACAATTAAATCGATATTCTTTGAGTTTTTAGCAAGTGATTTGTCGGAAAATCCTCTTTCACTTTCAAAGCCTAAGTGAGTTAAAGCAATAACCATATCAACATCTTTTTCTTCTTTCAATTCTTTAGCATATTTATTAGCTGTTTCGATAGGATCTAAAAAGCGGATGCCTTCAAAATTTTTATCAGAAATAAGCCCGAAAGGACGTACGCCTAAACCAATAATGCCAACTTTAAATCCGTTGATCTCTTTTATTGTATAAGGTTTTACTAGGTCTTTCAATGCTGTTGCTGTAACATCGTAGTTTGCAGAAACAACTTCGAAATCTGCATTTTGTAACATGGCGGCAAGAAAATTGATCCCGTTATCGAATTCGTGATTACCCAGTGTAACAACATCGTATCCCATTTTATTCATCGCTTCGATTTCAACTTCGCCACCAAACATATTGAAATAGGGCGTTCCTTGTACGAAATCTCCGGCATCCAGGATAAGAACGTTTGGATAGTCTTTTTCTATTGTTTTAATGTAAGCAGCGCGTCTTGCAACACCAGCCTTACCATAATTATCGCCAGCTTGTTTGCCATAAGCTTCTATTTGGCTGTGAGTGTCATTCGTATGAAGAATAACAAGTTTGTTTTCGTTTTGAGCATAAATAAAGCTCACTGAAACGATGAAAAGAAGAAGTATTAATATTTTTTTCATACTACGAATAATCATTATTTAGTGTTGTTTGAACGATAATAATCGATAATCAGATCTCGGAGCATAATACCGGTATCTTCTCTATTGAAAGAAGAGCCAAGCATCGAAGCGTTATCATTTCCGTCAACTAAATAATCGATGGTTGCAAGACGATATTCTTTTTTATCGTCAATATTGTCAATTCGGGTTACAGCTAATCGTTTACGTTCATCAACCAATTTGTAAAGATCACGTATTGCGCGTCCTTTAACAGTTACAATAGTCAATGCATTTTCGAATGGGAAAGTTGAATAGATGTTTCCTACTGTAACAGGACCTTTGTAGATCGGGCTTCTGAGGCCACCTAAATTGACCATAGCAAGATCTATTTTTTCTCCGGTTACTTTCCCAGCTTGTTGTCTGATTACGCTTAAAACAAATTGAGGTAATTTGCTGTCGGGTGTTTTAGATCCCATATCTTCATCAGAATAACCTATAACTTCATTCATAATACTATCCATGCGTTGCTTGTATGGCATGATAAAAGCAACCATTTCCGGATCTTCCGCTACTAAATCTTCCTTAATCTCTACCTGTTCGGTGCTTTCCAGTACTGCTGTTTTTTGTGTATTATGCAAGTCAGAACAAGAGATTGTTCCGATAAGCAACAACACAAAGAACAAATTTAAAATTTTTCTGTGCATATATCAAAAATTAAATTTCGCCGCTAAAGTAATGAAATTTACCCATATCCATCCTTAAAAACGTATTACAAAGTCGTTACAGAAAAAAAAGTTTACCGAAAAATTTGCAGGTTTAAATAAAAGCGCTACCTTTGCATCGCAATCGGGAAACAACGCTTGCTAAAAAGGATGGTCGCGTAGCTCAGCTGGATAGAGCAACAGCCTTCTAAGCTGTGGGTCACAGGTTCGAATCCTGTCGCGATCACTAAAGAAAGGGATATCTAATAAAAGATATCCCTTTTTTGTTATACGACTTCTCGATGATTGTTTTTTGGATTCTCAGATCCATCAAAATAGTAACTTCTCTTTCTGGCTCTTCTTTGTGGTTTCGTATTGTGTTTTTTAGCTTGAATATCCTAATATAATTACATGTAAATGGTTTGTTAACTTTGGTAGAGATTGATTCTGGATGTTTGTATTGTGAATATATGGTAATTTTGAGTTATATTTGACGAATTTACAGACAAAAAGCTAACTTATATAACTCAATTAACACAATTCGTAACTCTATGAACAACAAATTTATTCTTTCTTGCTCCATGGCATTCCTATTGTCATGTAGTGCAGTTGATGTATTAGCGACTAATATTATTCCAAAGCCTTTGCAAAGTGAAGAGCTGACAGGTACTTTTTTATTGAATAAGAAAGTAGGTATTTCAACTGATGCTCAATTTGGAGCCAGCGCAGAATTATTAGCTGAGATAATTCGTCAATCGACAGGATTTAAATGTCCGGTAATGACAAATGGGAAAGCGCAAAGCATTGCTTTAGTTTATGATCCGTCATTAAATAATTTAGGAGAGGAAGGATATACTTTAGAAGTGTCTCCGAAGCAAGTTATTATAAAAGCAGCTAATGCAAAAGGAGCTTTTTATGGAACGCAAAGTTTGCGTCAGCTGTTGCCTGCACAAATAGAGAATGGAGCAAGAGTTAAAAATGTAACCTGGGAAATTCCATGTGTTAAAATTCAGGATCAACCTCGTTTTGAATGGCGAGGATATATGAAAGATGTAAGCCGTACATTTTATAGTGTTGACGTTATCAAGAAATATCTGGATGTAATGGCTCTGTATAAAATGAACGTTTTTCACTGGCATTTGACGGATGATCAGGGATGGCGTATCGAAATAAAAAAATACCCGGAATTAACTTCTCCGATTGCTACTCAGTTTCATGAAAGTGAGAATCAACCGGCAGAACGTAGTGGGTTTTATACGCAAGAGCAAATTAAAGATATTGTTAAATATGCTGCAGATCGCCAGATAACAATTGTTCCGGAAATTGATGTGCCCGGGCATAGCTGGCCGACTTTATTGGTTTATCCTCAATTGGCAGTTAATAAAAATCATACTCCTAACTATGTATTCCCTTTCTGTTCTTCATGGGGATATTGGGGTAATCAGTTTACCCCTAATACACTTGATCCGACAAAAGAAGAGGTTTATCAGTTCCTGGATGACGTTTTTGGTGAATTAGCAACCTTGTTCCCCGGTGAGTATATGCACTTCGGTGGCGATGAAGTGATGCATCATTTCTGGCAAAGAGAACCGCACATTCAAGCCTATATGAAAGAAAACGGAATGAATAATGTGGGTGATTTGCAAAATTATTTTGTAGGAAGAGTTTCGAAAATTATAGCTTCTAAAGGTAAAAAGCCAA
>JBOFIZ010000519.1:0-1187 GCA_051650425.1 Bacteroidales bacterium | reverse complement strand
TATATAAAGAACAGAATGATGATCGGCTCTGGATATAATCTTCAGGCAGGTTATATGCTTCGCAAGTTTTGGTCTTTTGATGTTCGTTATACGCACATCATGCCGGATGAGTATTCATTCATGACTAATGATCTTTATTTCAATCGAAGCGATTATATGGATTTTTGTATAACGAAATATCTTACAAAATCTTATGCGGCCAAGGTTCAGGCAAACTTTGGCTTAGCTAAAACGAATGGAGCGATTCGTAATCCCGAAGGAGAATCGGTAAGTGGCTGGGAGAAAAGTTTTACAATATTATTCCAATTAGCATTCTAAAAGATCATATAGATGAAAAAATATCTGATTCTGTTACTCACATCTTTGATTCTGAACGCTTCTTTTGCTCAGGATTTAAAGCGAGTTCAAAAAAAATATTTTCCAAATCCGACAGATTTGGATCTTCAAACTCCGATCGCATCAAAAAAGACGGGTTATACTTCTTACAAAGAAATGAAGAAGTATCTGAATGAACTTCAACAGTCCAATGATTCAATTATGAAATTGAGTGTAATTGGAAAAACACAAAAAGGAAAAGATATACTTTTAGTAAAGTTATCTGATAATACAACATCACAGTCAAAAATGCGTGTTATGTATTTTGCACGTATTCACGGTGATGAGCCAGGTGGTACTGAAGGCTTATTATACTTCATAGACAAAATGACAAAAGATAGTTCATTAAAAGAATTATTGAATAAAATCGATTTTTATATCCTCCCTATGGTAAATGTAGATGGTGGTGAAAAATTGACTCGTCAAACTGCCAATGGCATTGATTTAAATCGTGATCAGGTTCGTTTAGAGACACCCGAAGCAACAGCAATACGTAAATTGGTGAACGAAACAGATCCTCATGTTTGTATTGATTTTCATGAATATCAGCCTTTAAAGAGCGCATATTCAGTTTTGACAGATGAGATTATTTCCGTTCCGTGGGATGTTATGTTTCTTACCAGCGGGAATCCTAATGTTTCCTCTCATATTCGAGAATCGATAGAGTCCCTGCTTTTGGAGAATGCAAAGACTAAAATGGAGGTAAATGATTTTACTTCTCATACGTATTATACACCTAAAAAGACGAATAAAGGGATTGTAATGAATATTGGTGGCGCTTCACCAAGATCTACAAGTAACACATTCTCATT
>JBOFIZ010000518.1:0-1559 GCA_051650425.1 Bacteroidales bacterium | reverse complement strand
ATGGGAATGCTGGAGTCAGACGTATAGATCCTCAAACAGGTATCGATACCTATACTTTAGCTCCTCTTCATCTGAATCTGCAACAGACCGTAAAACTAATTACAGACGGAGGTCTGCATCCGAAAGATGCTTTTAAACTAGTAACTGAAAATGCGGCAAAGGTTATGAAGCTAAAAAATAAAGGATTCATAAAAGCCGGTTTTGATGCTGACTTCTGTTTTTTTGACGAAACATTCAATTTGACTGATGTTATTTCGCAAGGAGTCGAGTTTATGAGAAATGGAGAAATTATACGTAAAGGGAATTTTGAAGCGTAACGCATAAAAATATAAGAATGAGAATTAACAAGCTGTTTATATTGTTTGCTTTCTGTTTTCTTTTCAGTTCGGGGATTCAAGTGTTTGCCCAGACAGATGAAGATACATCAGTAGAATTTGATGATATGGATGATGGAGATGAAGCAGATTCGGAACCTCAGAAACGAAAGAAGAACTTTAATATGGGATATTATACGTTAGGAAACGGAGTATCCTTTCTTTCAACTACAGATTCATATGGAATCAACCTGAGTGGGTATATACAAACGTCTATTCAATCTCAAATGTATCCTGAGGATGATAAGATGTATTCTCGCTTCAGAGTTCGTAGAGCCAGACTAAGACTAAACGGGAACGCCGTGAATAATAAGATCAAATATCGTTTAGGATTGGATATGGTAAAAGGGAGTGAAACAGATGCTGAGGGTGTAGGTGCTATGCTTTCTGATGCATGGGTTTCATATCAGCCATGGGGGAATAATAAACTGTCTTTTGCTTTTGGTCAGAGATCAACACCTACAGATAACCGGGAGTTGCAGATGAATTCGGCGACTTTGCAATTTACAGACCGGAGTAAACTGAGTTCTATATTCGGAACAATACGCGAAGTCGGGGTCTTTGCATCAGGTACTTTTAAAATCGGTAACGGATCTTATGTACGACCATCTTTAGCTATTACAGACGGAGATGGTCCGATCGGATTAGATCGGCGTTACGGAGGATTGAAATATGGAGCGCGTTTGAATTATCTTCCATTTGGACTTTTCCGTTTAGCAGGCGAGTCCAGACAATCGGATTTAGCTTACGAGATAAAACCCAAATTAGTAATCGGTGCAGCTTATAGTTATAACGATGGAGTAAGTGATCGTCGTGGAGGTCGTGAGAGTGGTGCAATTCTTTATCAGAATGCGGATAAAATGACAGACTTGCCGGACTTAAGTAAACTTACTTTAGATTTTATGTTTAAGTGGCAAGGGTTTAGTGTTCTTGGAGAATATGTAAAAACCTGGGGACATGTACCATCTACAATCGCTTATCGTGTAAGAAACGACGGATCAATCTCTTCTGATTTTAAAATTGACGGGGTTAATCATATCGAAAACTATATAAAGAACAGAATGATGATCGGCTCTGGATATAATCTTCAGGCAGGTTATATGCTTCGCAAGTTTTGGTCTTTTGATGTTCGTTATACGCACATCATGCCGGATGAGTATTCATTCATGACTAATGATCTTTATT
>JBOFIZ010000517.1:0-1075 GCA_051650425.1 Bacteroidales bacterium | reverse complement strand
CCTATGTTTTTTTCTATCTGTTCCAATGTTCCTTCAATCGTTTTACTGTCATGTTCTTTTCTAAATGATACAGCTCCTACAATTAATCCTCCCTCTGTTCGGGCAATGGAGACTTTATTGCCAAATTCATATTTCTTATGCTCTTTGCCTTTCCCTATGCATTCAACCTCGGGTTCGTGAAGGGAATAGATTTTATCCTTAGATGTACGTTTTTGTTCCAAAACACGATGAAATAAACTTAGCATCTGATCGTGAATAGTTATCTTAGCCCCTTTTAGATTGCGTTCCAACTCACGAACTAGACGTCCGGCAATGGTTTTAAGTTTGCGATCGGCTTTAATTGCCTTCTTGTGATTACGAGGATTATTTCGAAAGCGTTGATCCAAAAATATCAATTTTAAAACTCGTGTATAGCTTTGACGCATTGTAAATCCGTATTTATCGGAGAGCTGTTTGCAGTGATGAACAATCTTCTTGAGCAGCTTACCATCGGTAGGAAAAGTGATGTTTTTTTCTTGCACAGTGGAATCAATATAAACTGTTTTACCGGATTCATCATCATGATCGTCATTGACAAGAATACTTTCTTCAAGAATCAAACGGGCACCATCTTCACCAATGCGTTTGCGAAAATGTACAAGTTCGCTAGCATTACAAGGCGGTTCAATACTAAATTCATTTTGTCCACAGAAATATTGGTAATAAGCATTTTCTTGCCACTGTAAAACAACACTCTCGTCAGAGATATTTCTGATATGCCGAAGCAAAATCAAACCGACCATTAAGCGGATAGATTTTGCAGGACGACCATTGTCTTCACTGTAAAGAGACATAAAAGAATCTTCGAATTTTTGCCAATTTATTTTGTTGGCAAGACGAAATAATGGATGAGAAGGATTTAACGTATCAGCTAAACCAAAAAACAGAGACTGTTGAATGTCTTTTTGGGGTCTTTTATACATAAAATATCTGCAAGGTTTATACCGTAAAGATACAAAAACTTGCAGATATATACAAATATTAATGGAAGTATATGATTGATTATCAAAGAATAATATACTTTTTAAGGGGCGAC
>JBOFIZ010000516.1:0-2547 GCA_051650425.1 Bacteroidales bacterium | reverse complement strand
GATGTATTGGAGCTAATCGAAGATTTCGCCAATAACAGGGCACGGGAACTCAATATAAAGATTCGTCTCATAGGGTTTAAAACCTCATATGATACATCATTACAAAACGATATGGCATCATTGGTTGTTAAACATGATGCAGTAATTTGATCCTTCTCTGTAATCATAGAGAATATTACCTTATTCAATTCAGAGTTTAACTCTGAATATATTTTATTATCAGAAAACTAAACAATTAAAACAAGATTAAAAATGAAAATACATACATCAGAGACATTGGCAACAATGACACCACAAAAAGCATTACAATTTCTGAAAGAGGGAAACGAAAGATTTGTAAAAAATCTGAAGTTAAATCGTAATTTGCTTGAACAAGTACAATATTATAAACATGGTCAACATCCCTTTGCTATCGTTTTAAGTTGTATGGATAGCCGTACTTCAGCAGAATTGATATTTGATCAGGGGCTTGGGGATATTTTCAGCTTGCGTATTGCAGGTAATATTCTGAATGATGATATCATCGGAAGTATGGAATATGCTTGTAGTGTGGTAGGGTCTAAGCTTATCATGATTCTCGGACATAGCAAATGTGGCGCATCACAAGGAGCATGTGCAGGAAAAAAAGTAGGAAAACTGACCCAGTTATTGGCGAAACTGGATGTATCTATTGAAGAAGTACGATACGAAAAGCCGGGATGTAGTCAGACTGATCCTGAATTTGTAGAAGCCGTAACTCAACATAATATCCATCACTCGATGGATGAGATTTTGCTAAGAAGTGATGTGTTGAGAGATTTATATGAAAAAGGGAAAATCGGATTTGTAGCTGCTTATCATCATCTGGATACAGGTGAAGTAGAGTTCTTATTCGAAAATATGCCAAAAGAAAACGTAGAAGAGGAATGCTGTTTAGCATATTAACTCTATTAAATAGAGTATGTGAGTTATGTTTTATCGTAGAGAGAGGGAGCCCGGATGGGTCCCCTCTTTTTTTTATTTATCTAAGCCAGTTCATTCAGATTTGGATTATCTGACTTCCTTTCTTTATGTTATACTTGCGCCCATTGGCAATTAAGGTATAGTTTTGATTAGCTGATACTTCGATTTGTTTTTTCTCGGCATTGTAAACCAAATCAGTATGAATATCTCCAAAATTCAGGTTACGTAATCCATGTGTTCCGTTTTTTTCTTTGATATCCCAGCGAATCGTATTATCTAAAGCATTGATTTCTCTGAATCCCATTATGTTTTCAATAAAAAGAGATATAGGACCAAGTGCCGACCAACCACAGAAATCAGGACGTGCACGTCTTCCGTGTTCAGTAGAAGGTTCGTCTTTTGACGGATTATAGCATTCCCAGATTGTGTTTGGTTCATAATTATGGAACGTACGTAATTGTTGACGAAGGACCTTTTCAGCTAATTGATCCGCTAAATCATAGTAGCCATATTTTTCGATAGCCTTAGTGCCCATATACACCATTGGCAGCCATATACCGCCTCTCCAGTAATCTCCGGTTGCATTGTTAAAGTCTGCATCATCCCGAGCTAAAGATACCCATGGATAATCTCCGCCCATTGAATCAGGGCCCAATAATTGTCTGATCATCTGTGCAGCTTGTTTCTTATCAGGTATTTCAGCAAGTAAAGTCCAGAATGAAGCAGGTGTTTTAATGCGACAAGGTTCATTGTTTTCTATTGCAACGTCATAATAAAATCCATCTTTTTCATCCCAGTAATTCTCATTGATTGTTTTTTTCAATTGCTTGTAGGTCTTTTCCCAGTAAGCAGCTTGTTTCTTATCTCCTGTAAGCTTATACAGCCGACTGATATACAAAGCTGAAAGAGCCTGCTGAGAAATAGCATCGACCCACATGATTTTGCTGTATCCTCCTGCATCACGTCCTCGTACGGTATTATCCATACCACTGGCTCCTCCTGTCCAGCTGTAGCCCCTGATCGACTGATCCTTATCATAGATGACTTTGCGAAAGATCGGATTAGGGGAAATGTCTTTGTTAACGTTACCATGAGGGACTTCATTGAAATAATTATAGTGGCGTTGCAAATATTGTTGATCCTTCAATACATGAGTAAGGTGCTTCTCATCTCTTGAGAATAGATAGTTATTGTATTCAGTCCAGGCAAATAGAGGAGGATTGTCTCTTAAGTGAATACGTAAAGGTGTCGCACTGCTTTCATGAATCGGATAATACAGATTATCCAATGTTTGTTTACCTGGATAGGCATTTGGAGCATATTTTGAGAACATTACCATAAAACAGGCATCCCATATCCAGATCTGATCATCATAACAGTTTTCATCTAAATACGGACTGGCTGGTAGGCCCTCCGGACCTTTACGAACTCTATCTGCAGCGATCTCCCATGTTTTTTCATATAAATCAACTAAATCTTTATCGGGGTATACTACACGGGGAATCTCATTTTCCCAGTCAGGATTTACGGCATCGAATGGTTTTTGGGCAATAATCGAACCGGAAAGACATAGTAGTGCAATAAAATGAATTGCTTTTTTCATAA
>JBOFIZ010000515.1:0-3189 GCA_051650425.1 Bacteroidales bacterium | reverse complement strand
AAGTAATCCTTTTCTGTCCATTTACAAGTCTTGCATTTTTAACAAGTATAGGGAATATGATATTCCAGTATTCCTCTCTTGTTACTTGGCATCCTTCTGACAAATTGCCTACTATCCATCCCCAGAAATTAACCCAAGTATGAACATTCATACCATTACCTACACTATTGGGAATTAGACTAGTCATATCAATAAGCCATTTTCCTCCATCTTGAATAGCTCCTCTTCTTATGTCAATAGGAGTATCTTGGTATAAAAATCCCTTGCCTTTTACACCTCTTGCTATATCTCCTGTCCAATTAGTCCACCAAGAACCAAACTTCTTAATAAGCTCTTTATCATCAGGTTCTACAAGTAGATAATCAATCTGTTGATTAGACTTAATAGTCCCTACACCTGTTTTTCCATTAACCCAAAGGTTCATATACTTCCATACAGAAGTAACCCCAGCAACAGTAGAGCAAGGAACTGCAATAAGAGTATCATATACAGTTAATACAAACCAATCCTCAAAAGTATCATCAAAGTCATTATCAGTTCTAATACCAATGAAATTGAAATCCTCCCACTTCCATAGTCTTTTAGCAAACTCTGCTCTTAGTCTTTGGAGAGCAATTATAATCTGCTCTCTTGACTTATTACCTATAATACCATCTTCTACAAGATTAGCATTGTTTAGGTAGTTTAGAAATTTCTGGGTCTCCCGCATAATTTTCTTTTTTGTTTAAATTCATCTATTGATTTTTGCAATGACTCATTGTAATTCTCCTTTTTAATAAAGTCTTCAAGTCCTTGCTTCATCATCTTATCAAAGTTGTCAGCTTCTTCAATGTTAGGAAAAATAACATTTAGCTTAGCATTTAAATACATTGATTCATTATGTGATTTAACAACTTTGCTAATAACTTCCCTAAGTTTATCTTCTGTAAGTTCTTCGTACTTCATAACTTTCCTGTTAATTGACTAATTGTTCCTCTCCCTTTACATGTAGGACATATAAAACCTTGTTGTAGATTATCATATCCTCTTGTTATTATTTGCTTCTTACCATCACAAGTTCTACAAATATGCTTTACACTTGAAGGCTTTGTTGTATTCATACGTAATTATTTGTTAAGCGATTGATTCATAAGTTTTTCATAGCATAGATAGCTTACATAGGCATCATATCCAACACTTATTTGCGGTTACTCTTTGTATAGTGGATAAAGCAACTTTATTAAACAATAAATGTATCTCTCTATTTAATAAACCATTCTTTCGTAGTTCTCTAATTTCCTCAATTTCATTGATTGTTAGTTTTGATTTTATATTGCCCTCTCCTTTAGAAAAATGTTTTAAATTAGAAAGTTGAATAGAGTAGTCTATATTTATACTCTTTCTCCTATCTGACAACTTCTTCTTGGCATCATACGTCATCTGCTCCTTCCTACTAACAAGTCTTAAATTTTCAAGTTTGTTATTGGTTCTATTCCCGTCAATGTGGTCTATTTCTAGACCACCAAAATCCCAACTCCCATTGTAACAAGCGTATATTATGCTGTGTAAAGTGGTAGATTTAGTTTTCCCGTTCTTAGATAACGTACAGGTTAAATAACTATCAACCCCGTATTTAGTTTTTGTTCTGGTTGGGGACAAAAACTTTTGTGTTGTAGTATTAAATATTAAGCCTTTATTTATATCTACTATATAATGTTCAAAATCAGGTATTGGTATCATAGAGTGTTTAATTTTTTGTAACAAAGGTAACATATCCAAGAATCATAAAGGGCATTATGAGCTTTACTACAATCACTGAAAGGTAGAGGTATTACTTGTTTTCTAACTTCACTAAATTCCTCTCTACTAATATCAGTGTCAATACCATTTATCTTAAATAGAGTATGCAAGTCAAAAAACTGGTCATACTTGATATTAGGTAAATGTTCAGGCAGTCCTATCTTGTTGTATCTAATGAAGTTTGTTTTAGGGGGATAAAAAGAAACAAAGTCTTCCACTAGTGTTTTATCAGAGTTATGATTAGCTATTAACTCTATAACATCTTTGCAATCTTCATATACCTTATTATGCAACGTGTAATCTTTTTGTTGATTCCAATCAGCAATCAAATCAATCAACATAGGCTTATCAATAACATCAAAATCAGCCCAGAACTCAATATCTTCAAATTGAGATAGCCATTCTTTAAGATGCTTAGATATGTGCGATGAAGTACCAAGTAGTTTAATATTGTTTTTATCAGTAATATCATCAACACCATTTATAGGTACATCTGATATTAAATTAGATTTTAGATAGTCTAATTGCAACTTCCCAACAATATTCTCCTTAACCCAATCACCACACTTTTCTAAGGAGAAGTCATTTAACTCGGCATAGAAGGTTTTAACTCTATACTCATTGTTAATTTCATTAGGAGCACAAAGAGAATTCCTATATAGAGTAACAGCCACTAATCCAACTGAAATCATATCAGCATCTCTGGATACATTTGTGGCTTCAAAGTCATAGAATATCTTAGTTTTCATTTCTCATTTTGTTTAATTGACTAATAACACTTTCCTTACTAGGCTCTTTATCAAAGTAAGCCTTATACACTCTTTGTGTCTTGATGTACTTAAAGACGTTTGTCTTTGGTACATAATTCGCAAATTGCAAATACTTGTTATTGCTATCAAAGACTTTATGAGTCATACCTGCCTTGCCATGATATACGTATTTCCTCTTCCTGATAACAATATCCCACTCCTTCCTTTTCTTATCCCACATAGCCTCAGTTAAGAAGAGAATACAATCCTTACTAGTATTCTCAATACCTTTTATTTTAGCATTTACAGCCTTTGTAAGAGCACTTAATTCATCTCTAAGACCATACAGGCAATCATCACTAGAAGTGCTTGTATGAGAGCCTAATACCAAATGTTTACAAGGAGCATACACTTGGTATTTCTTCCCATTATCAACCTCAATTATGTGAATCTCCATCTTCAAGGACAAGGGATAATTCAACCATAAAAGACTTATAATCCCCTTCACAGACAAAGGTTCTCCCATCATCAAGGTCTAAGTAGAACATTCCTTCATCATCATATCCTTCCATTACAGCATATATAGAAATTGCACTTATATATACTTTTATGAACCTATAATCAGACTTAGTATATGGCTCTGGCTCATACTTTGTCCCAA
>JBOFIZ010000514.1:0-2028 GCA_051650425.1 Bacteroidales bacterium | reverse complement strand
GTTTTTCTATATCACAAAGATAAGTAAGTTTTCAAATTGCAAAGTATTTTGCTTATAAAAAAGTTTTATTTGTTTTACATTTGTGCTTATGCTTTACAAGTGTTTCATAATCAAATGAATCTTATTTCATAGAGATAGTAATTAGATAAATGAAGATTTCTAAAGATAAATAACTGCACTTAATAATATAAGCTATGTCAGTCTTCAGTATAAATATTGGTAATCAGCTGATAACAACGGAAAAGCCCCTGATTATGGGGATTTTGAATGCTACACCCGATTCTTTCTTTGAAGGAAGCAGGTGTATGACAGAGAATCTGATTGAAAACAGGATAATACAGATTCAGGATGAAGGTGCCTCTATCATTGATATCGGTGCATATTCTTCCCGTCCGGATGCCCGGCATATCGATGAAAAAGAAGAGTGGAGACGTCTGGAAACTGCTTTACGTATTTTACGCGATAAACATCCCGAAGCCATCACTTCGGTTGACACATTTCGTTCGGGCATAGCCAAGCGGGCTGTCGAAGAGTATGGCGTGAATATCATCAATGATATATCAGGAGGTGAGATGGATGAGTCGATGTTTAAAACAATCGGTGAATTAAAGGTTCCTTACATTATGATGCACATGAAAGGTACACCGCAAACGATGCAGCAAAATTGTGAATATACAAACCTGTTTCAGGATATTGCGCGCTACTTTTCACGAAAAATCGAACAACTTCGTGAATTGGGAGTTAATGATATTATCCTGGATCCGGGCTTCGGGTTTAGCAAGACATTGGAACAAAACTATGAATTGCTCGCCGAACTGGAACATTTCCGAATCTTCGAACATCCGGTTCTGGTAGGTGTATCCCGCAAGTCGATGATCTACAAACTGCTGGATACAGCACCTGCTGAAGCGCTAAACGGGACGACTGCTATACATGCGATCGCTCTTGGTAAAGGAGCTGATATATTGCGAGTACACGATGTCAAAGAGGCAGTTGAGTGCGTGAAAATAACCGAAATGCTCAAACGCTATTAAATCCTGATTATTATGTTTGATTTTTTTGGTATAAAAGATATTATAGATATTATCCTGGTTGCTTTTTTACTCTATTACAGCTACAGGATGATGAAATCGTCTGGCTCACTCAGTATATTTATTGGTTTGTTAGCCATAACAGGAGTGTGGATTCTGGTTAGCCATATCCTACAAATGCGGCTTATCGGAAATATTATGGATAAGTTTATCAGTGTAGGTGGAGTGGCATTGGTCGTGCTGTTTCAGGAAGAAATCCGGCGGTTTCTGCTGACCCTCGGATCACATAAGCGATGGCGCTATATTTTTAGTTTGTTGCGCCCAAGCAAGGAAGATGCGGAAGCACGCTCTTTTATGCCTATCGTAATAGCCTGTCGTAATATGGCCAAACACAAATGCGGAGCTTTAATTGTAATCGAGCAAAATGTGAGTTTGCAAAGCTTCCGGAGTACAGGTGAAATGATTGATGGTGTGATCAGTACCCGGCTAATTGAAAATATCTTTTTTAAGAACAGTCCGCTGCATGACGGTGCGGTGATTATTACTGATAGCCGTATTGCAGCAGCAGGTTGTATTTTACCTGTATCTCACTCTCAGTCTCTCCCGAAAGAAATGGGACTGAGACACCGTGCCGCATTAGGTATCACTCAGGAAACAGATGCGAAAGCAATTATTGTTTCTGAAGAAAGGGGTAAGATCTCCTATGCTTATCGGGGTGAACTGAAAAAGAATATTACCCCCGAAGAATTAGAAAGTTTATTAAGTACATAACAGATCCTTTTAAGATGAAAAAAGTGGTAGAAAGAATCCGTCAGATTACACATGACTATGTAAAAAATGCCGGATTAAAAGCATTGATTATTGGTGAATCAGGCGGTATTGATTCGGCATTGACAACCGTTTTACTTCGCCCGATCTGTGACGAATTGGGTATTAAACTAATCGGACGCAGTATCACAATCGAAACAAACACTCCCGAAGAGCGCCAGCGCTCAAA
>JBOFIZ010000513.1:0-3247 GCA_051650425.1 Bacteroidales bacterium | reverse complement strand
ATCTGTGGTTTAGCAACTAAAGCTCTGGCAATAGCAACCCGCTGTTTTTGCCCCCCTGACATTTCGTTTGGTAAATGATCTGCCCACTCTTTAAGTCCGACCATATCAAGATACTCCATAGCCATCTGATGACGCTTTTTTCGACTATAACCCTGGTAATATAAAGGAAGAGCTACATTTTCCCAGGCATTTTTAAATGATATCAGATTAAAAGACTGAAAGATAAAGCCGATCATTTTATTGCGGTATTCAGCGGCTTTCGATTCCGAAAGGTTTTTAATCAAGGTATTATTTAAATAATATTCGCCCGTATCATAAGTATCCAGAATCCCCAGAATATTGAGCAACGTTGATTTACCTGAGCCTGAGGCTCCCATGATTGACACAAACTCGCCTTCAGCAATATCCAGATCAATTCCTTTCAGAACATGAAGAGGTTTGCCGGCATAATACGATTTGTTTATTCCTCTTAGCTTAATCATATTACTATTATTTTAATGCCTCAAATATATAACTATTATATATTTACGAACTATTTTTTACTCTTTATTATTAATAGACAGCGCAAATATATGCAGATTTAAGTACTTTGCAATACAAACTACTATAATTAACAATGTATAACTTTTACACCTTTCCAAAACTCTATATAAGAATATAAATAGCATATTATATATATTATTCGTACATAAAAGCATATTGATTAACGTTTATACATCTAAATATCTTACTTATAAGCATCTATTGCATAGATCAATCAAATAAAAATAAATATTAGATAATAGTTATTGATATATTTTTTCTACTATATTTGTCACAAATACGTGTAAGAAATAAAATATCAACTAAAAAGTATTACTATGAAAAAGTATTGTTTACTATTTATTATTCTGTTCGTCAGTTTCTATCAGTCTAATGCGCAATTGCTTTGGAAAGTATCGGGAAATGGGCTGGAAAAGCCATCTTATATTTTCGGAACTCATCATGTCGCACCACTTAGTATTCTTGACAGTATACCTGCTTTCAATGAAGCCTTCAACAGTTGTTCTGTTGTATATGGAGAAATCGTAATGGATAAAGAACAAATGCAAAAAGAAGCTATGAAGTATGCCGGATTAATGATGGCTACTCCTGACAGCACCTTAAATATTGTTCTCAACAAAGAGCAGTTCGATAAATTAAACGAGATTACAACTGAAAATATGGGTGTAAGTGCTGATCAGGTCAAAATACTCAAACCAGCAGCCTTATCTTCTCAACTTGCAGTAATGGCTCATATTAAGCATTTCAAAGATTTCAAACCAGAAGAACAGATTGATCAACTTATGCAAACAAGAGCAAAAGCGGCGAATAAAAAAACGGGAGGACTGGAAACATTGGAGCAACAAATGAACTTACTGTTTGGCGTATCAATAACTGAGCAAGCTAAGACACTTGCTGCTTTGCTAGATCATTACGATCAGTTAGATAAATATGCACAAATAATGAATGATGCTTATATGGCTCAAGATTTAAATAAATTATTCAACATCATGTCAGATGAAGAATATGGTGCAAATAAAGCAGAACTAGAGCGAATCTTATTTGCCCGAAACCGTAACTGGAATGAACAATTAAGAAATATTCTACCAAAAAACGAGCCAATCTTCATCGTCGTTGGCGCCGGACATCTACCAGGAGAAGAAGGTATAATTGAATTATTAAGAAAACAAGGATATACAGTTGAGCCTGCTTAATACTGAGTAGAAACAAAAAAAGCTATCTCAGGAAACAGATTCCCGGGATAGCTTTTTTTTATATTGAAAGGTTGCTTATTATAGCTGCTTATTGATCTCGTCAATATAATTCAACAATTCTTCTTTACCGACTTTCTTTTCTGAAGATGTTTCGAAAATAAGAGGAAGCTCCTCCCATGTTTGAAGTAATTTTTCTTCCAATTTCAATCGGTTAGCCGATTTCTGACCTTTTGATATTTTGTCAAGTTTAGTAAGAACGATACAGAACGGAATTCCGTTTTCTCCTAACCATTCAACAAAATCCATATCAATTTTTTGTGGCTCAAGACGAGAATCAATCAACAAGAACACACAGGTTAATTGCTCGCGATCCAATAAATAATGATCAATAATCTTGCGGATTTGCTCACGCCCCTCTTTACCACGACGCGCATATCCATAACCAGGTAAATCGACCAAATACCATTCATCATTAATCAGGAAATGGTTAATCAACATCGTTTTTCCCGGAGTTTGAGAAGTCATCGCTAAGCCCTTTTTATTGGTAAGCATATTAATCAATGAAGATTTACCTACATTTGAGCGTCCGATGAAGGCATATTCCGGCATATTTCCTTCAGGACATTTTTTGACTTGCGTATTACTAATGACAAATTCAGCCTTTTTAATTTCCATTTTCTCTCCTTTGTTATAGAGTAAATATTAGTTTTCATCGGGTTGTGGCAGATATTCGTTTTGAATATTAGTCATACTTCCCCAGATGTGATGGCGAGCCTGCGGATTAAGTTGCTCCAACTGCTTCACAATATCCTTCATCGCTCCCCGATTAGAAGTACGTTCATGCGGACAGTTTTTCTTTTGTTTCTGATAATCCTGCATCTCTGCCATTTTTATTAAATCCGCCTCGGCCATCAGACACATCGGACGAATAATGGTCATATCAAACTTTTCCATTTTAAGTTTCGGAGGCATCGTACCGAAAGCTCCCTGAAAAGTCATATTCATCAACAATGTCTGAATCACATCATCCTGATGATGACCTAAAGCTATTTTATTACAGTTATGCTCTTTAGCTAAAGTAAAAAGCATTTTTCTTCTATTCCATGAGCATAAAAAACAAGGTGATTTACGATGATCCGAAGATTCATCAAACGAAGTCGTAGCGTGAATAAATGGAATATCATATTTCTCGCAATGTTCTTTCAGATAGCTTAGATCTGACTGATACGGAATATTCTCCATTGTTATATGTGCTGCAAAAACTTCGAATTTAGGTCTGAAAATTCGTTTTTTACGCCCCAACAGTTCAACAAGAGCTAATGAATCCTTACCTCCGGATAAACCTATCAATATTCGGTCTCCTTCTTGAATTAATCCGTATTTATCAATCGCCTCGCGCAGTTTTGCGTCTAATTTACGCAAAAAATGCTCTTCAGGTGTGTATTTACCCATCTATTCTATTTCTACTACTTTTTCAATAAATCAATAATTTCTTCTGACGTATTTGTCAG
>JBOFIZ010000512.1:0-1226 GCA_051650425.1 Bacteroidales bacterium | reverse complement strand
CTGCCAGATTATTTCCGAATAAGCTCAGGCGCAATCCTTTAATCTTATCATTACGAATCACATTTTTCAAATCATAACTAACGGAAACTCTGCGCAGTTTAAGGAAAGAGCGTTTAAATGTATTCGCAAACAACTCACTTTCTTCGGTTTTCACTACAGCTCTGTAAGGATAATTCTGTGCCCAGGTCTGAATATTTACAGCTGTCTGATTCTCTTGATAAACACGGTTATCAGATAAGATATTACCATTAATATCGTATTTAACCTCACCACTTACGATATTAACCCCTTGTGGCACATAAATAGGATTTCCACCGTTCGCATATTCTTCAGCACGATAAATAACCGATTCAGGATGTTTCCCGCCCCACCACATTTTTTGTGTTGTCGTAGAAATCAGCGTACCACCTATAGCTCCGTCAATATCAATATTCACCGTAAAATTCTTTACATTAAATGTATTTTGAAGACCGAAACGCATATCCGGATCAGCATTACCTATTTTTGTTTTATAAGCACTTTTGGTTGGCAATCCCGTATTCTTATCCAATATTAACTGGCCGTCAGCACTCTTCTCCCATTCTGTGGCATACATCGCATCAGCTCTGTCATTTAACCTTAAATCACCAAACTTATCCTGGTTCCCGTAGATACCGGTAAGACGTTTGATGTTCGTACTCATGTTTGCCGTCAGATTCCAGTTAAAAGTTTTTCCTCTCACAGGAGCTGCGCCTAAAATAAACTCAAATCCGTTAGTCGTATATTCGTTTCCATTCACGTATCTGTAAGGGAAACCTGAAGCTTCTGATATCGGTAACATGATGATACTATTCTCATCTTTCATCCTATAGTAGGTTGCTTCTGCTGTTAAACGGTTTCTCCAGAATGAAACAGAAGCTCCAACTTCATAAGAACTTGTTTTTTGAGGTAAAATATCCGGGTTAAGCAATACCGATGAACCATTTACCGAACTTGGATAAGTAACAGAAGGCATACTTCCGTAAATAATACCATTTTGGTAAGTTGGATAAAGAGAATATGGATTCAAGTCACTGGAAACAACAGCCCATGCACCATTTATTTTCAAATAATCTACTGCAGCAGGTAATTTTATAAACTGAGAAAGCATTGTACTAGCTGCTATGGAAGGATAGAAATATGAATTATTTGAAGAAGATAATGTTGATGACCAGTCATTTCTTCCCGTAAATGTCAGATATAAAGCA
>JBOFIZ010000511.1:0-2725 GCA_051650425.1 Bacteroidales bacterium | reverse complement strand
AAAGAGCGACTCATTTCTGAATCGCTCTTTTGAGGGTGAATGATGGGTTTCGAACCCACGACCTTCGGAACCACAATCCGACGCTCTAACCAACTGAGCTACAATCACCGTTTTTGCTTAATTGCGATGCAAATATAGGAGCTTTTTTCTATTCCTGCAAGCGTTTGGAGCATATTTTTATTGTTCTTTTTCTTCTGTAATGCCTATGTTGTTCTCTTTGAGTAGTTTTCGAATTGTTTTTAAATCTGTTTTTACTGTTTGTAATTGATACGTAGAGAAAACAGAGTCAGGGGGAGGAGCAGAGGAGAGATCTTTAATTTCAAAAACAGGAGTTTGATTTCGTGCAAACCGTTTTGTGTAAAGCAAGCGATAACTGCAGGAGTCTATTTGAGGACTCACTATACCTTTACTTACTGAGAGGCGGAGCATTAATCCGCAGCCAGTATTCTCTTTACTCATGGCTGAAACAAAATTTCCTAAGGAATAAGCGATGATGCAAGCCTGATTATGTTTGTTGCGTATAAACTCAATCGGTTGAATGACATGGGGATGGCTGCCAATAACAGCCATTACACCTTGATCGATCAGCCAGTTTGCCAGTTGCTTTTGTTGTTTATCGGGGAGTAACTGGTATTCGATGCCCAAATGTATGTTGGCTATAATGATATCTGCATTCCGTTTTCGGGATTCTATGATGTCTGCTTTAATTTGTGTGGTGTCAATATAATTCACGATAAAGCCGGCACGGGCTTTTGCGCCGTTTGTTCCGTAAGTGTAATTGAGCAATGCGATGCGGATGTCATTTTTATGGATAATAAGCGGATATTTTTCTTCGCGTTCTTTCTTTGAGAGGTAGATACCGGCGTGACTAATCTGAAGTGAGTCCAATACTCTGATTGTTCGTCTGGCTCCTGTCGTTCCCCGATCCAACGTATGATTATTGGCGTTTAGAAATACGTTGAATCCAGCCTTCTTTAGCGAAACGGCAAATTCATCCGGACCCGAAAAACAAGGATATCCTGTGTAAGGAGCTCCTCCTAATGCCAGTTCCAGATTAACAATATTGAGATCTGATTTATCAAGCAATGGAATAAGATCTGAGAAATAGGAATCAAAAGAGTAGTTTCCGTTTTTTAGGGCGAGATTCAGTTGTCTGCTATGAAGCATAGCATCGCCAACGAACCGTAATTCGATATTCTGGGCTTGTAAATTTACAATGAACAAGCTGAATAATAGTATGATAGATTGAAAGGTTTTCATTTAAAAGAAAACGATGCAAGAGACCGGATTGTTCTTGCATCGTTCTTTTATCGTTTGTTATTTATAGATCTCTTTTTTACCGGCTAATAGCGTGTTTCTCATCAGTGAAACGATCGTCATCGGACCGACACCACCGGGAACCGGAGTGATATATGCACATTTAGGAGCTACTTCATCGAATTTTACATCGCCTGTCAGTTTGAATCCTGATTTAGTTTCAGTTGAAGGAACGCGGGTTGTACCCACATCGATTACAACGGCTCCTTCTTTGACCATTTCGGCTTTTAAGAAATTCGGAGAACCCAGTGCTGCAATAATTATATCGGCAGACTGACACTGTTCAACAAGATCTTTCGAATAACTATGGCAAACCGTTACAGTCGCATTGCCCGGATAGCCTTTTTGCATCATCAGTGTAGCAACAGGTTTGCCGACAATATTGCTTCTGCCCAGAACGACACAATGCTTACCTGCTGTTTCGATCTCGTATCTTTTCAAAAGCTCGATGATACCTGCCGGCGTTGCCGAAACGAAACAAGGAAGACCGATAGACATACGTCCGACGTTGATCGGATGGAATCCGTCTACATCTTTACGGTAATCAATGGCTTCAATGATTTTTTGTTCGTTGATATGCTTTGGCAAAGGGAGCTGAACGATAAATCCGTCAATATCGGGATCGGCATTCAGTTCTGCAACTTTCAGCAACAGATCATCCTCAGTGCAGTCACTCTCCAGACGGATCAGTGTACTTGTAAATCCGACCTGCTCACACGCTTTTACTTTATGCGCAACATAGGTTTCACTGCCACCGTCGTTTCCGACAAGAACAGCTGCAAGGTGAGGTCTTTTGCCTCCGTTTGCAACGATTGATTTAACTTCTTCGGCAATTTCTAATTTGATTTGATCAGCGATAGCTTTTCCGTCGATTAGTTTCATATCGTAATGGTTATAAGTTGAAAAGCAAAAAGGGAGAGCCGAATATGAAGTATATCAGGCGTCTCCCTTTTTATATGTTTTTATCGTTTCATTTTGCTTAATAATCCTCCCGCACCTTTAGCGTTTGTGATCATACGCATCATTTTGCGTGTTTCTTCGAATTGTTTCAACAATCTGTTCACTTCCTGAATTGAAGTACCGCTACCTTTAGCAATACGCTGGCGGCGTGATCCGTTAATTAAGTGCGGATTACTTCTTTCATGCGGAGTCATAGAATAGATGATCGCTTCAACACTTTTGAAAGCATTGTCATCGATATCAAGATCTTTAATTGCTTTACCTACACCCGGGATCATTGAAGCCAAATCTTTCAGGTTACCCATTTTCTTGATTTGGTTGATCTGAGCAAGGAAATCGTTAAAGTCAAATTGATTCTTAGCGATTTTCTTTTGAAGGCGACGAGCTTCTTCTTCGTCGTATTGTTCCTGAGCACGTTCTACTAAAGACACGATGTCACCCATACCCA
>JBOFIZ010000510.1:0-2714 GCA_051650425.1 Bacteroidales bacterium | reverse complement strand
TCTTTGTTTCCTGAAGACGATGCAAAGGTACTGCTTTTTTCGAAACCTCCAAATTTCAGCGTGTTTTTTTTCAAAAAAAAGAAAATTGCGGAGGACAGGATAATCTGAAGCACAGGAGTAAGAATAGGATTACAAACTATTATCCAGCGAGATAGCGCGAAAGCACAAAAAGAAAGACAGAATAAAACAAAAGAAGAAAAAAGAAAGGCTTAGAAACAAAAAAGAGCGAAAAGAAAATAAATGGAGAAAAAGTAAGAGTAAAGGAGTGTTTAAACAGAATATAATTTGTAGCTTCGCACCAATAAGGAACTATAAACGACTAAACTGCTATGAAGAATAACTATTGTGTAATCATGGGAGGCGGTGTAGGAGCACGTTTCTGGCCATTCAGCCGGACAACTTATCCTAAACAATTTCTGGATTTCTTCGGAACGGGGAGATCATTGCTCCAAATGACTTTCGATCGTTTTTCGAAAGTTGTTCCTAAAGAGAACATATTCATTGTAACCAATGAAATATACGCAGAGTTGATTCAAGAACAGCTACCGGAACTAAACGCCTCTCAAGTGCTGTATGAACCGGCACGCAGAAATACGGCACCATGTGTTGCCTGGGCGTCTTATCATATCAAAGCAATCAATCCGAATGCGAACATTGTGGTTGCTCCATCTGACCATTTAATTCTGAAAGAAGATGAATTTTTGGGAACCATTCGCAACGGACTTGAATTTGTAGGACAAAACAACAGCTTACTGACTTTGGGTATTTTACCAAACAGACCGGAGACGGGTTATGGGTATATTCAGGTCGGAGAAGAAAAGATAGGGGATTTTTGTAAAGTAAAAACATTTACAGAAAAACCGAACCATGAGTTAGCGAAAGTGTTTATTGAGAGTGGCGAATTTTTCTGGAATTCAGGAATTTTTATGTGGAACGTAAATACCATTATTGATTCTTTTGAAGAATTCACTCCTGAAATCGCTTCGCATTTTGAAAAAGGTGTCGGAATATACGGCACTGCGGAAGAAAAGGATTTTATCAAAAAAGAGTTTCCTTTGTGTCCGAATATTTCAATTGACTATGGCATTATGGAGAAATCGCCTAATACGTATGTATTATGTGCCGATTTTGGTTGGTCTGACTTAGGAACATGGGGCTCTCTCTATGAGTTATCCGAAAAAGATCAAAACCAGAATGCTACATTAAAATGTAAATCAGCTTTTTACGAAGCCGAAAATAATATTGTTACACTGGCAGACGGGAAGTTAGCAGTTATCCAGGGCTTAAACGATTATATCGTTGCAGAGTCAGGTAATGTATTGCTAATCTGTCAGAAGGACGAGGAGCAGAGAATCCGTCAATTTGTAGCAGATGCACAAATGACGTTTGGTGAGGACTTCGTTTAACAAAAAGTAAGAGTAAAATAAAGCGAAAAGAAAGAGGGGATAGAGTATCACACTTTATCCTCTCTTTTATTTTGAGTAAGCCAAAGGTAAACTATCGTATTTAGAATGATCTTATTATCTTTGCATTTCGGAAGTTACGCATTAAAATGCCGGTTTCCGAACGCCAATTGTTTTTTTTGAAACGCTGCAAATGAAACCTATGGAAGATATAAATGACAAACAACCTACCTATAGTGAAGATAATATTATCACACTTGCCTGGCAGGAACACATACGAAGACGTCCCGGTATGTATATCGGGAAATTGGGTGACGGCTCACACGCAGATGACGGTATCTATGTTTTGCTGAAAGAGGTTCTGGATAACTCTATCGATGAGTTTATGATGGGACACGGAAAACAAATCGAAGTAGATATTCACGAAGGAAGTGTGCGGATTCGTGACTTCGGACGTGGTGTACCTCTCGGTAAGGTTATTGACGTTTCTTCGAAAATGAATACGGGTGCAAAATATGACTCGAAAGCATTCAAGAAGTCTGTAGGACTAAACGGTGTGGGTATAAAAGCGGTCAATGCTTTGTCGAAACGCTTTTTTATTCAGAGTCACCGCGAAGGAGAGGCGAAAGCCGTGGAGTATTCCTGCGGGGAGATCGTGCGCGACTATCCTGTTTCGAAAGTTGAAGAGCAAAACGGAACATTGGTTGAATTTACGCCTGATCCGACTGTTTTCAAGGAATACAAATTCAGAGATGAATATGTAGTTGCTTTGCTGAAGAATTACACATTCCTGAATGCCGGTTTGATAATCTATTTCAACGGTGTGAAATATGTTTCGAAGAACGGTTTAGTGGATTTGCTGAATGAGAATATGACTTCGGAAGGGCTTTACCCGATTATTCACTTGAAAGGTGAAGATATTGAAGTGGTTATCACACACGGAAATCAGTATGGCGAGGAGTACTACTCATTCGTCAACGGACAACATACAACGCAGGGCGGTACACACTTATCCGCTTTTAAGGAATCTGTATCACGTGTAATCAAAGAATTTTACAATAAAGGCTTCGAGTACGGAGATATCCGTAACGGAATGATTGCCGCCGTGAGTGTAAAGGTGGAGGAGCCTGTTTTCGAATCTCAGACAAAAACCAAGCTGGGTTCGAAAGAGATGAGTCCCGATGGCATATCTGTCAATAAGTTTATCGGTGATTTCCTGAAAAAAGAGCTGGATAATTATTTGCACAGAAACAGCGAAACTGCCGAAATCCTTTTGAAAAAGATTCTTGAATCGGAGAAGGAGAGAAAGGC
>JBOFIZ010000509.1:0-2081 GCA_051650425.1 Bacteroidales bacterium | reverse complement strand
TTCATAAAGATAAAGAGGTTGGAACAGAAAAAGCGATATCTTTAACAAAAGCAGCAATAGCTAAAGCGACATTAAATGAAGAGTTAGTAGCTGGAACAACTGCAGTTGAAAAAAGAGCTTTGGTTGTTGGAGGTGGAATTGCAGGTATTCAAGCAGCTTTAGATATAGCTGATGCAGGATATTTAGTTGATATTGTTGAACAAACACCAAGTATTGGTGGAAAAATGGCTCAAATAGATAAAACATTCCCAACATTAGATTGTTCAGCTTGTATATTAACACCTAAAATGGTTGATGCAGCAGCTCATCCAAATATAACTTTGTATACTTATAGTGAGATAGAAAGTGTAAATGGGTTTGTTGGAAACTTTAATGTTGCAATTAAAAAGAAACCAAGATATGTAGATATGGATAAGTGTACAGGATGTGGAGTTTGTATAGAAAAATGTCCGTCGAAAAAAGGAAGAAGTGAATTTGAAGAGGGATTAGCAACAAGAACAGCAATATATACTCCCTTTGCTCAATCAGTTCCAAAGGTTCCGGTTATAGATAAAGAGCAATGCTTAAAGTTCAAAACAGGAAAGTGTGGAGTTTGTTCAATTGTATGTGGAACAAAAGCTGTAAAGTTTGATCAAGAGGAAGAGATTGTAAATCAAAAGTATGGAGCTATAGTTTTAGCAACAGGATTTGATCTTATAAAACTAGATAACTTTGGAGAGTATGCATATGAGCATCCAGATGTAATAACAGGGTTAGAGTTTGAAAGATTGACGAATGCAGCAGGACCAACAAAAGGAAAGTTTGTAAAACCATCAAATGGAGAAAGACCTAAGAAAGTTGTTTTTGTACAATGTGTTGGATCAAGAGATACAAGTGAGAGAGGAAAATCTTACTGTTCAAAAATTTGTTGTATGTATACAGCAAAACATGCAATGCTGATAAAAGATAAATATCCTGACACAGAAGTTTATGTATTCTATATAGATGTTCGTACACCTGGAAAAAACTTTGATGAGTTCCATAGAAGAGCAGTAGAAGAATACGGGGTTCACTACATAAAAGGAATGGTTGGAAAAGTTATTCCAGAAGGAGAAAAACTTATGGTTCAAGCTGTTGATTCTCTTGCAGGTGTTCCATTAGAGATAGATGCGGATATGGTAGTTTTATCATCGGCAACAGTAGCTAAGCCAGATGCAGTAGCATTGAAAAGAAAACTAAATATCAGTAGTGATTTAAATAACTTCTTTACAGAGGCTCATCCAAAATTAAAACCAGTTGAAACTGCTTCAGCAGGAATATATTTAGCAGGAGCTTGCCAAGGTCCAAAAGATATTCCTGAAACAGTAGCTCAAGCGAGTGCAGCAGCAGCAAAAACGATAATTCTTCTAAGTAAGAAAGAGTTAACTAACAACGCTTGTGTTTCAAGTGTAAATAAAAATATGTGTAGTGGGTGTAAAGCTTGTTCTAAGATGTGTCCATATGATGCTATAAAAATAAAAATGGTAGATGTGTATGATCATGGAAAAGTTATCAGAAAAGAGGTTGCTGAAGTAAATGAGGCACTTTGTCAAGGATGTGGAGGATGTACTGTTTCTTGCCGTCCGGGAGCTATAGATTTAAAAGGATTTACGAATAAACAGATAATGGCGGAGGTAGACGCAATATGTCTTTAGAAATAAATAAGAACGAAGAGTTCAAACCACTAATCGTTGCATTTTGTTGTAACTGGTGTAGTTATGCAGGAGCGGACTTAGCGGGAACAAGTAGATTAAATTACCCAGCAAATGTAAAGATAATTCGTGTTCCTTGCTCATGTAGAGTTAATCCTAACTTTGTACTTCGTGCATTCCAAAAAGGAGCTGATGGAGTTGTAATGGCAGGATGTCATCCAGGAGATTGTCACTACTCTACAGGAAACTATTATACAAGAAGACGTTTCTCAGTATTTACAAATCTTTTACAATTTATGGGAATAGAGAAAGAACGTTTTAAAGTTGATTGGATATCAGCAGCTGAAGCAAATAAGTTTTCTACAGTTATGAATGATATTTTAGAAAAAGTTCATACACTAGGACCTAATA
>JBOFIZ010000508.1:0-1274 GCA_051650425.1 Bacteroidales bacterium | reverse complement strand
AACCTGTGAGAGAATTGACCGGATAACATCTGTATTATCCAAAACTCCATGTATATAAGTCCCCCAGGTAGAATTATTCAAATAGTAACCATCTTTTTTACCATTATCCAATATCGCAAAAGGAGAGTCTGTCGGCGTTTCACCCGCATGGATTTCGTATCCTTCTCCCTTTCCTTCCTGATTCACCATCGTAAAGCTGCATTGACGCGTCTCTTTTCCCTCCCCGATAGTTGTAGAAACGGGTAAAATACCTAACCCCGGCATAGAAGAGATATCACCCTCAATATGTAAAGGATCATTTACCCATTCACCCATCATCTGGAATCCGCCGCAAATACCATATAACGGTTTGCCTTTTCTATGATGCTTAAGAATAGCGTTCGCCATTCCTGAGCTTCTGAGGTATTCAAGATCCGAAATGGTATTCTTTGATCCGGGTATAATAACTATATCTGCCGAATCTATTTCGCGTGGATTATGCACATAAGTTAAGAGAACATCATCGAGTTGTCCGATCGTATTGAAATCGGTAAAATTAGACATATGACGCAACAATACGACAGCTATCTTAACCGGTTTTTGTTCTTTGGTACTGTCCTGACGCTCTATACAGACTGAATCTTCCTGTTCAATAAATATGTCCTGAAAATAAGGTACTACTGCTACTACCGGAATACCGGTTAACTCTTCCAGCATTCGTCTTCCTTCTGTAAACAGATTGATATCTCCCCGGAATTTATTTATAATGATACCCTTAATTGCCTGACGTTCTTTTTCAGGAAGAAGCATCACCGAACCGTAAACACTTGCGAATACGCCTCCTTTATCAATATCTGCAATCAAATAAGTTGCAGCATCAGCATATAAGGCCATTCTCATATTGACAATATCCTTATCCCATAAATTCATTTCCGATATGCTTCCCGCTCCTTCGAGTACGATCGGATTATACCGATTGCTCAAACGATCAAAGGCACCTGTCACCTCAGCAAATAACTCATCCCGATCCGTATGCTGAAAATATTCTGAGGCAGTTTTATTCCCTACAGGTTTACCATTCAAAACCACTTGTGAAGATAAATAGTTGGTAGGTTTTAATAATACGGGATTCATTTCCACACAACATTCGATTCCGCAAGCTTCTGCCTGCACAGCCTGAGCTCTGCCTATTTCGAGCTGATCTTTCGTTGCATAACTATTTAAAGACATATTCTGTGCTTTAAATGGGGCAGGATGATAGCCATCTTGCAGAAAGATCCGGCAGAAGGCTGCAT
>JBOFIZ010000507.1:0-1114 GCA_051650425.1 Bacteroidales bacterium | reverse complement strand
TTTTTTTGAAAGAATTGTGTGTTTATAGATAGAAAGGGCTGCTTGATGCTTATGCTTCAGGCAGCCCTTTTACTTTATATTATGTATTCTGCTTATCACTAAATACTCATAGACACGGTCACTTCTTCGTTATCGCTGTTTCGCAAAAGGAAAAAATCTGTACCTTTCCCTTCTTCTTTGGTATTCAAAAAAAGCGTATAAAACTCACTTAATCCGCCACCCGCCACATACGGACGTTCCAACAAAATATTATACGAAATAATATTCGACGAATCAATAATTTTCCACTCTTTCCCCCATTTGAGAGTAACGGTAGCCAACATGTAGTTCACTGCATCAAAGCCAAGCTCAGTTTCACCTTTCTGCACGTCAAACTGCAAACCGGATACGCTCCTGAATGACATAACAGTTCCTCGCTTATCCCGAAACTTATAATCCGTATTTCCTAATGCCTTTGCTGTTAAATACATTTTTCCTTCCTTCACCACAATCTCTGACGCTGTTCCTTTTACCCTTTCAACTGCATAAGGTTTACCGGCACCAAACTCAATATCATTTATTTCACACGTTTCACCAACCTCCATAGAATAAGTATAATTCCTTCTAGTCAATGACTCATGCGTTGACTGGATATAAACAACCGCACTTTTACCCTTCTTATCCCACACTGTCAGTGAACAACCCAAATTATTCAGCAGATTAACGATAACCCTGCTGCCTTCTATGCGGGCAAAAGCCGATGGATCACCACCATTATCCGTCACAACAGCCCGGTAATCACCGTTACCGTCCAAAATTTCAAACTCATAATCCACCTCATTCGTGTAAATCCACTTTTCATTAATCAGAGGTATAGATAACTTCAACTCTCTCGCTACCTCTGTAATTTCCTCTAAATCTAGATCTGTTTCAGATCCTTCAGACGAGCAAGATGGCATAATGCTTAACAGACAAATTATTCCCCAATAATATAAGATAGATTTCATTTTTAGTCGTATTAAATAAAATATATTTTCTGTATGCTTTTCAAGTGAATAAATCGACTGCAATTAAGCATAAATATATTATATATGCAAATTTATTTTACAAAACCACAATAAACACATATTTATAT
>JBOFIZ010000506.1:0-1776 GCA_051650425.1 Bacteroidales bacterium | reverse complement strand
ATAGTAGAGTTGGAGTTATAAGTACACTTGTAGCATTTTTCCTTGGAAACTCTTTAATGTTTATATTCGGGGCTGTTGGAGGAAAAGTTTTCGGAACAGCGGATATTTCAGAAGTTATGTTCTCACAAGGGATTATAATTCCAGCAATTATCGTTTTAGGATTTAATATCTGGACAACAAATGACAATGCTCTTTACTCATCTGGATTAGGATTCTCAAGTATCACAAAGTTACCAAAAAGTAAGATGGTTATGTTAAATGGAGTTTTAGGAACAGCATTTGCACTTCCAATTTATAATAACTTTGTAGGATGGCTAAATCTTTTAAATACTCTTCTTCCAGGAATTGGAGCGATTATAATTTGTGATTACTTCTTTGTAAAAAAAGGTGAGTATGATAAAATAGAGAATATGGAGTTCTTAGGAGTAAATGTGATTGCGATATCAGCTTGGGTTATTGGAATAGCTGCTGCGAAATTTATTCCAGGAATAGCACCTATAAACAGTGTTATCTTTACAATGGGAGCTTACTATGTAGGAACTAAAGTGATGGAAACAAAAAGAAGGAGTGAGGCATGTTAATTAAAAACGCAAAATTAAGAGATAGAGACGAACTAGTTGATATTCTGATAGAGAATGGAAAGTTCGTTAAAATAGAAAAAAATATTGAGAGAACTAATGTTGAGGTTATAGATATAGAAGGAAACATCTTAATGGAACCTTTTGTTGAGCCACATATCCATTTAGATACTACGATGAGTGCTGGTGAACCAAGATGGAATAGAAGTGGAACGCTTTTTGAAGGGATAGAGTGTTGGGGAGAAAGAAAGGCTATGCTTAGCCATGAGGACGTAAAGAGAAGAGCTAAGAAAGCTCTAAAATGGCAAATCTCAAACGGTATTCAATTTGTAAGAACTCATATAGATATCACAGATCCAACTCTTATGGCACTGAAGGCGATGGTAGAATTAAGAGAAGAGATGAAAGAGTTTGTGGAGATTCAAATAGTTGCGTTCCCACAAGAGGGAATTCTTTCGTATCCAAATGGAGAGGCTCTTATGGAAGAGGCTCTAAAATGTGGAGCGGATGTTATTGGAGCTATTCCTCACTTTGAGTATCAAAGAGATTGGGGAGTAGAATCTCTGAGAAAGATTATAAAACTTGCTCAAAAATATGATAGATTAGTTGATGTACATTGTGATGAGATTGACGATGAGCAATCGAGATTCTTAGAGGTGTTAGCAGCTGAAGCATGGGCAGCTGGAATTGGACACAAGGTAACAGCGAGTCATACAACTGCGATGGGTTCTTACAATGACGCTTACACTTATAAGTTATTTAGACTGCTGAAGCAATCTGGAATAAATTTTGTGGCGAATCCACTTGTAAATATTCATTTAGGTGGAAGATTTGATACTTATCCAAAGAGAAGAGGAGTTACGAGAGTTAAAGAGCTTTTAGAGGCGGGAATAAATGTAGCTTTTGGACATGATGATATATTCGATCCTTGGTATCCACTAGGAAATGGGAATATGCTACAAGTTTTACACATGGGATTACATGTTTGTCATATGATGGGATATGATGAGATTTCAAAGTCTCTTGATATGATATCGAAGAACTCAGCTAAAGCTCTTTGTCTTGAAGATAACTATGGTATAGAAGTTGGAAAAGCAGCTAACTTTATAGTGCTGTCTGAAAATAATGATTTTGATGCTGTGAGATTACAAGCAGCTGTAACTCACTCTGTGAGAAATGGAAAGTTGATAGCTATATC
>JBOFIZ010000505.1:0-2381 GCA_051650425.1 Bacteroidales bacterium | reverse complement strand
GTAAATCATGTATCGACATGGGATTCTCTTCAGTTATGATCGACGGATCTCACCACTCATATGAGAAAAACGTAGAATTAACTGCGAAAGTAGTTGAATACGCTCACAAATATGATGTAACTGTTGAGGGTGAACTAGGTGTATTAGCTGGTGTTGAAGATGACGTTGTTGCAGAACACCACACTTACACTCGTCCTGAAGAAGTTCAAGACTTCCTTCAAAAAACAGGTGTTGACTCATTAGCTATCTCTATCGGTACATCTCACGGTGCGAACAAATTCAAACCAGAACAATGTACTCTTAACGCTGAAGGTATCCTTGTACCACCATCATTACGTTTCGATATCTTGGAAGAAATTGAAAAATTAACTCCAGGTTTCCCTATCGTTCTTCATGGTGCTTCTTCTGTACCTCAAGACAAAGTAGCGCTTATCAACAAATACGGTGGCGCATTGAAAGATGCTATCGGTATTCCTGAAGATGAGTTACGTCGTGCTGCTGCTTCTGCAGTATGTAAAATCAACATCGACTCTGACGGTCGTTTGGCTATGACTGCTGCTATCCGTGAAGTATTCGCAACTCAACCAGCTGAGTTTGACCCACGTAAATACTTAGGTCCTGCTCGTGAAGCGTTGAAAGAACTTTACATGCACAAAATCATCAACGTATTGGGATCTGCTAACAGAATCTAATTTGTTTATTGATACAAAAAAATTAAGGGCCTTCAATGAAGGTCCTTTTTTTATTTGGTTATAGTCTTCTTTTTCTATATATTAAAACAGAGTGCCAACATTTTCATCATTCTAAATGTTCTAACAAAAAACATTTTAATGACAATACTATCATGACAAAGCTTTATTTAAAAAAACATCTTTATTATATTCTCATTTGCTCTATCACGTTACTTGCTTCTTGTAGCAAAGAGGATGACATCATTATACCGAACGCATTATCCAATCGGACTATACTTATATACATACCGGGAGATGACAATGTATTAAGCCCATATGCTGAATATAATCTGACCGACATCGTACAGGCTGTTTCGAACAATATTAACTGGGGAACTATCTTATGTTATTTCGATAATTACAGAACAAACCCTACTCTTTATAAAATAGATAAGCTAAGCCCTGACGGAAAAAAAATTCTCAAACAATACACCGAGAGAAATTCAGCAACTGTCGAATCTCTTAGTCAGGTTATTGATGATATGCAAACGTTAGCCCCCTCTAAAGAATACGGACTCGTTTTATGGGGGCATGGATCAGGTTGGGATCCGAAATCCCAGGCTACAAGAGTTGTTTTAAACTCTTATCAAACCCAATCAGGACCTTCCTTATATGCGTATGGAGGATCTTCGGATGGATGGATGGATCTGGATGAAATTAAACAGGCCATACCTGATAACTTATTTCATTTTATCTTATTTGATGCATGCTATATGAGCCAGATTGAAGTTGCATATTCTTTGCGTAACAAGGCTAAGTATATGATTGCTTCGGCTGCTGAAACGATGGCTACCGGATTCCCTTATAGAAAAATTGTGCCTATCATGCTTGCTCAAAACCTGGATTTAGAGAAGCTATGCCAGACCTATTATGAATATTATAATAACAAAGCCGGAGCTGAACGTACCGCCACTGTAGCGTTAATAGATCTGGAAGTGATTCCTGCTTTCGCTACATGGTGTAAAAATATTTATGCTAGCAGATCTGAAAATCTTGCTAATCTAAGTCCTGCCAGACTACAGTATTTTGATAGAAGCAGATTAGTTATGATGTTTGATCTTGAGCAGGTATTAAAATCAGTCGCACCTGATAAAGTAGCAGAAAGTATCACGTGGTTCAATAAATTAGTAAAATATAAGGCCCATACTCCTTATATTTTAAATCAAATATTAGTTTCTACTGATAATTACTCTGGTGTTACGACTTATGTTCCTTTTAATAATCCTTCTTATCAAAGTAAAAACGACCAATACACTACCACTGAGTGGTATCAACAAGTTGTAAATCCTTGAATACAAAATTTAACTCATACTCAAATACCTTATAACCAGCAGGCTAATCCATTATTATGATTAGCCTGTTTATTTATAGGCCCAGAATATTTGCATATTCAGTTTTATCTATTACCTTTGCAGTGCAATTGAGAGAAACAAGAACTCAAAAGCACTATCTGGTGTGGTAGTTCAGTTGGTTAGAATACCTGCCTGTCATCTCGTAAGGATGACGAGACGGAGTTCGAATCCAGCACATACCAAGCAGAAAACACTGCTATAAAAAGTTTACTATCTGGTGTGGTAGTTCAGTTGGTTAGAATACCTGCCTGTCACGCAGGGGGTCGCGGGTTCGAGTCCCGTCCATACCGCAGAAGCG
>JBOFIZ010000504.1:0-4924 GCA_051650425.1 Bacteroidales bacterium | reverse complement strand
GGGAATCCTTCATTGAATGAGCTAGTGGCAACCAACGGGATGGCCGGAATGCTTAATACAACGTGGTTGATTATTGCATCGATGATGTTCGGAGGAGCGATGGAAGCCGGAGGAATGTTGCAAACCATTACGGGACATATGGTGAAGTTTATGCGCAATACATTTTCAACGGTGGGTTGTACAACCTTCTCGTGTCTCTTTTTGAATACAACGGCATCAGATCAATATATTGCAATTCTGCTGCCGGGTAAGATGTTCTCATACTTTTATAAAAAGAAC
Source organism: Bacteroidales bacterium (assembly GCA_051650425.1). Taxonomy (GTDB): domain Bacteria; phylum Bacteroidota; class Bacteroidia; order Bacteroidales; family UBA7332; genus UBA7332. The sequence continues at coordinate 4,645 of JBOFIZ010000504.1, read as the reverse complement.
GGATATGACTCATCTTTGTTAAGCCGGACACTGGAAGATAGTGCAACCGTTACTTCTGTGCTGATTCCATGGAATACGTGCGGTATGGCACAGTCAACGGTTCTGAGTGTACCTACACTGACATACTTACCTTACTGTTTCTTTAATCTGCTGAGTCCTGTGATGACACTTCTGGTTGCAGCCGTGGGATATAAGATTAAAACCCTGGTTACATCTGATGATAATGAGACAGACTCAGATGTAGATATCGAACCACAAGTACACGAAATTATATAATAATGAAAAAGCGCTGACCCATTCCGGTCAGCGCTTTTTTTTATGCTAAAAGACCTCCTGAATAAGAGTCTTAAATTCATTTAAATCCATTTCGCCTTCAGAAGCTTCCATTTCTCCATTAGGTTTTATAAATACAAATGTAGGGAAACCATTTATACCGAATAATTCACCGATCCGCGGATGCTTTTCCAACTCGACGCGATAACAACCCACCTTGCCATCCAATTCTTTCGAAACAGTTTCGTAGCGAGGCATCATTGCCTGACAATGAGGACACCAGCTTACATAGAATTCCAGGATAGATGGTGTATTTTTTTTATAAGACAGATTTGATTCTTCATCAACACTAAATAAATTGTCGACAAAAGATTTTTCATTTAATTCAATTACCATATACGACTTTATTTTATGTATTAATATATACCCATGGAAAAAAACTTGAATCCATGCTATTTAATATCTAAACATTTCTTCATACCAATTGTTTACCTTTTGAATAATATCTAACCTAAACCAAAGAATAAAAACTATAACTACAATGAAAAAGATGCGACCTTTTTTTTCATCGGCGATCCTGATTGTACTATTAGCAGGAGGAGTTCTCTGTCCGACGAAAGGATACGCTAATGATCCAATCAAAAAGTACCTGAAGCAATCCGTCCCTGCGACCTGGTCGAATGACTCTTTATTTGAGGCTCAACTTCCGATCGAAGATCAGTGGTGGAGCACATTTGAAGATGCAACGCTGGATTCATTAATGAGCATTGCTTTTGGAAACAGTAACAATATTCTGATTGCAGCCAAACGAATAACGGCAGCTAAGGCTCAGATGCGCGGCGCTTATGGCGGGTTATTTCCGCAGATCGAACTTAACGGGGGATGGCAGCGGGAACGCATGAGTAAATCATCCAATCCGGTATCTCCATTATTTGAAGCGGGTTATGCCGCAAATCTCTCAGCTACATGGGAATTGGATATTTTTGGTCAGATATGGCAAAAAGCAAGAGCACAAGGTTCATTGTATAATGCGTCAAAAGCTGAATATTATGGGGTAATGGTCTCATTGGCTTCTAATTTGGCAAGTGCGTATTTTAATTTAAGATCTTATCAGGAACTGCTTGCAGTGACACAATCCAATATAACTTCTCAGGAAAGTATTCTTAAAATTACACAAGTAAGATACGATACAGGACTAGCATCTGAGCTGGATGTGGCTCAGGCTAAATCAATTTATTACAATACAAAATCGCAACTGAATCCTATTTTAGCTGCCATAGACAGCTATATCAATTCCATAGCGGTGCTGTTAGGCGTTTATCCGTCTCAGATACGCTCTTCGTTATCGGCCATGGGAACTTATCCTCAGGTTGTTCATCTCATACCGGTAAATATACCGGCAGGACTGATCACTCAACGTCCCGATATTATTTCTTCTTTGAATCAGGTGCAGGCAGAAGCGGCTTTGTTAGGAGCTTCCCGTGCAGACTGGTTTCCAACGTTCCTGTTAACCGGATCTATTGGTTTTTCGGCTCCTGAAATGAAGCATTTATTTGAGAAAAACAGTCAGACCTGGCAAATTGCTCCGGCGCTTAAATGGACAGTCTTTTCAGGAGGGCAGAGACGCGAAGCCTATGTAGCACAGCGTGCAGCATTAGATGAAGCAATTTTACAATTTAATCAGAACGTACTGACTGCTTTTCAGGATGTTGAAACAGCAATGAGCAGTTACAAAAACTCAGTCAAGGAAATTAATGATTTGAATACAGTGGTTAATCAAGGTAAAGTAACACTGAATCTTTCTCTTGAGTTATATAAAGAAGGGTTATCTCAATTCCAGGATGTACTTTCATCTCAGCAGTCACTTTTGAGTTATGAAAGCTCTTTAGTAAATGCCAAAAATAAGACACTACAATCTTTAATTCAATTGTACCAGTCTCTGGGCGGAGGTTGGGTTGAAAATCCGAAAATTAAAATGAAATACTAATATAACCTTATTATATATGAAATCGACAAATAGATATACAATTATTGGAAGTTGCATTCTCTTGCTTGCTGCAACTTTTTCATTCTCATCTTGCAGTAAGAAAAAAGAGAATACAGGGCAAGGCATGCCGGCATTGCCTACATCTGTAGCCCTTCCCGAGGTACAGACAATTACTGTAACAAAAGAATATCCGGGATATCTGAATGCTAAGCAAACAGTTAATCTGACAGCACGTGTAAGCGGAGCATTACAGCAGATACTATATACTCCCGGACAATATGTTGAAAAAGGAGCTACGCTATTTGTAATAGAACCGACTGTATATAAAAATCAAGTGGAAGAAGCAAAATCTGCATTAAGTAATGCGCAAGCCGCTCACGCCTATGCGAAAGCATCTTATGATCGAATGAGCACAGCAGCGTTGAGTAATGCCGTAAGTCAGATATCTGTTATTCAGGCTAAATCCCAAATGGATCAGGCCGAAGCATCCATTAATAATGCACAGGCTGCATTAGGTATTGCACAGACGAATTTAAATTATTGCTATGTGAAAGCACCATGCAGCGGACGGATTACAAAAAATACAATTGATTTAGGTAACTATGTCAATGCAGCTCAGGCTCCGACGTTGGCTACGATTTATCAGGACAAACAATTGTATGCAAACTTTGATATTACAGATAATCAATATCTGGCAAGTTTAGCAAGTAACAACAAATCGGGAGCTGCACTTATGGATTCATTGAAGATTTATCCCGGACAAGCAGGTAAACAATTTATCTTAGGTAAGCTGGATTATTTTGATCCAAGCGTAGATCTTTCAACCGGAACGATCGCCTTAAGAGCAATTCTGGATAATAAGGACGGAGCACTTCGCGATGGTCAGTATGTACGGGTTATTCTGCCTTATGAAAAACTGGATAATGCAGTGTTAGTAAAAGATATGAGTATCGGTACAGATCAGCGTGGCCGTTATATGTATCTGGTGAATGATTCTAACAAGGTGATTTACCAGCCTGTAGTTATTGGTGAATTGGTAAATGATTCATTGCGTCAAATTGTATCTGGTGTGAAAGCACAGGATAAATATGTGACAAAAGGATTAATGAAAGTACAACCGGGGATGACTGTCAAACCGATTGTTGTAAAATAAACAGAGTATAAACTTTAAATACTACAAGCTTTGTCAAAATTTTTTATTAATCGCCCCATATTTGCCACCGTTCTTTCACTGTTAGCCCTTTTGATCGGGGCTGTAGCACTAGTGAATCTGCCTGTGGCTCAATATCCGAATATTACCCCTCCAACCATTCAAGTAAGTGCAACGTATCCGGGAGCAGATCCCGAACTGATTGCAACCACCATCGGGGCGCCCATAGAGGAGCAAATTAATGGTGTGGAAGGTATGATGTATATGAGTTCATACTCAGGAAGTGGAAGTTACAATCTGACAATTACATTTGAGATTGGGACAGATATTGATATGGCATCCGTTATGGTCCAAAACCGTATCAGTCCCGTTTTAAATACCTTACCCTCAACGGTAATTCAACAGGGTGTAACTGTGACTAAGCAAGCAACCGACATGTTGCTGATTGTGAACTTGTTTTCGAGAGACTCGATTTATGATGCGCTTTATTTATCCAATTACGCAACGCTTAATATGCAGGATGAGTTAGCCCGTGTTCCCGGAGTGGGAGGGGTGACTGCTATGGGTGCAGGTAATTACAGTATGCGTATTTGGCTGGATCCACATGTTTTACAGGCACGTGGTATTTCCGTTGCGGAAGTTCAACAGGCTATTCAAACACAAAACATCGGGTCAACAGCCGGAGATATAGGTACACAGCCCGGTAGTGGTAAAATCGGATTTCAGTATGCTGTTCAGACAAAAGGTCAGTTGACGAATGTCGATGAGTTCAAAAATATTATTATCCGCACAGGAGCTGACGGACAGATTTTACGTCTGAGCGACATTGCGGAGATCGATTTAGGAAGTATAACCTATAACGTAGTGGCAACAGATAACCTGAAGGAAACGGCATTTATCGGGATTAATCAGACACCCGATGCAAATGCGATGCAGGTAGCCACACAAGTGAAGGCGAAACTGAAACAAATGGAGCAGTATATGCCTCAGGGTTTATATTATGAAGTAACACTGGATACAACAGATTATATTGTTGATTCGATTAAAGAGGTAATCAAAACCTTCTTTATAACAATGGCAATTGTAATTCTGGTGATTATGTTGTTCTTACAGAACTGGCGTGCCGTTTTGATTCCGACAATCACGATTCCTGTTTCGTTAATTGCTACGTTTGGGATCATGCTGCTTTTGGGATTCTCTATTAATACGCTGACGCTTTTCGGGATGATTCTGGC
>JBOFIZ010000503.1:0-18782 GCA_051650425.1 Bacteroidales bacterium | reverse complement strand
CCGGAGGAGCGGACTGAAAATTATTATAAAAAACGTCCTTGTGTTGAATATGTGAAGGATGCTGCCCGAATAATCGGGGAATTCCTATTAAAAGCACAGAATTAATTTCTATTTTTGCAAAAGACGTTCAATTTAGATTCGAATTAAAATTACGATATAAAAAATGAAAATGAAGATACATCACGAAGGGAGAGAAATCCTTATCGTGTCTTTTATACTGTTAGGTGGAATTAATGCGTTACTTTACTATTTTAAAGTAGAGTGGGCGCTTTATCCTGTATTGTTTGTATCTACAGTTCTATACTTGATTATGCTTAACTTCTTCAGATGTCCGAGACGTCATTTTGCCGGAGAAATGCATAATACAGTTGTTGCACCTGCGGATGGAAAGATAGTGGTTATCGAAGAAGTAATGGAAAATGAATATTTTCACGATAAACGTTTAATGATTTCTATTTTCATGAATGTCTTTAATGTGCATGCAAATTGGTTTCCTGTAAATGGAACAGTAAAGCATGTAGCTCATAATAATGGACGTTTTATGGCTGCCTATTTGCCGAAAGCAAGTACAGAAAATGAACGTTCAATGGTTGTTATGACAACTCCCGATGGACAGGAAGTTATGGCACGTCAGATTGCCGGAGCGATGGCTCGTAGAATTGTTACTTACGCTGAGCCTGGTGAAGAGTGTCATATTGACGAACATATGGGATTTATTAAATTTGGTTCTCGTGTAGACGTTTATCTTCCTATTGGAACTGAAGTTTGCGTTGAAATGGATCAAGTGGTTACCGGAAACCAGACAGTTATAGCAAAACTGAAACCATAAAAAATATATGGCGAGTTATAATGGTGAGGAAACCTCCTGTTATAACTCGTTTTTGATTTTACAATTATCAATTCTGTACTTTATGAATGCAATTACGAAACATATACCAAATGCAATTACTTGTTTAAATCTATTCAGTGGTTGTATGTCTGCTGTTGCCAGTTTTAATGGTGACTATAAAATTGCAATGTTTTGGATTTTTGCGGCAGCAATTTTTGATTTTTTTGATGGGTTTGCTGCAAGATTATTGAAAGCTTATTCTCCTATGGGAAAAGAAATGGACTCTTTGGCAGATTGTATTAGTTTTGGTTTTGCACCAGCAATTATGTTATATTCTGTTCTGAGTACTTTTGCAAATTTTCCTGAATGGATTAAGTATACTGCGTTTCTTTTAGCTGTTTTTTCTGCTTTGAGATTAGCTAAATTTAATATTGATGAGCGTCAGACAACTTCATTTATCGGACTTCCGACACCGGCTAATGCCTTGTTTTGGATAACTTTGATAAATGCCTATACGACAGGAGCTATGCCTTTTGAACTTCCTGAATGGGTTATTGTTGTATTGATACCTGTATTTTCATATTTGTTGATTTCTGAAATACCGATGTTTTCATTGAAATTAAAATCGGTATCAGTAGCGAAAAATAAAATCTTATATAGTTTTCTCGCTATATTTTTAGTGTTGATTTTGATTTGGGGATATTTTGGAGTGGCGTTAGGAATGATATTTTATGTATTTTTGTCAGCTTTGACAGCACCAAAAGACTAAGGCATACTCTTTGTATCTGAACTAGATAAATGGTGATACTACCTTAACCTATTAAATTTGTATTTTATGTCAATATTGGCTCCTATATTAATATTTTTGCTGATAATATTCGTAGTTGTATTATTTGTTGGTTTTTCGCTGTTAAGAGGCGTGTTATCAATCTTTTTTCCTTCTATGCGTAATAAAAAAGCATTTTATGGAAATAGAAATCCTTTTGGTCAGCAACAGTCATCCGAAGATACTAATAAACAATCTCAGAATCAGTTTGAAGATCATTCGGGTAGAGGGAACAATAATAATAAAAAGAAAATATTTGATCAGACCGATGGTGAATATGTAGATTTTGAAGAATATAAAGAAGACGAAAAATAAACGATAAAAGGGGAGCTAATACTCCCCTTTTATCGTTTATTTTTAAAGAATGATTTGATAAGATCTGCAGTTTCTTCTTCCATAATGCCACCTATAATAACCGTTTTGGGATGATATAGGTTGGGTGAAAATTTGTGACTTCCTCTTTTCTCATCTTTACAGCCATATACCACTTTCGAAATTTGTGACCAGGCAAGAGCTCCTGCACACATTGGGCAGGGTTCAACTGTGACATAAAGTGCGCAATCAATGAGATACTTACCTCCTAAAACATTTGCGGCAGCAGTGATCGCCTGCATTTCAGCATGGGCTGTAACATCATTTAATGTTTCGGTCAGATTGTGTGAACGGGCAATGATACGATCCCGGCAAACAATAACAGCTCCGATTGGAACTTCATTTTTGTCTAAAGCTTTCTGCGCTTCTATAAGCGCTTGCTTCATAAAGTATTCGTCATTAAACATAATTATTGCCTCATTTCGATATCGTCAAAAAGAGTCGGATAATTATCTTCCAGTTTTTTCCAAAGGATAGATAATATAGTCTCTCTTGCCCATCGCGATTTATTTTGAATTCGATGTTTTTTTAAGTGTTCGCATAACATAGCATACTCCTTATCACTAAAAGTGAGGAGTAGTTTATTAGGTCTGTCCAGATCCTTTTTGTTACGTTTATTTATGCTTAACTCTTTTTTCATCGGAATGCAAAGGTAATTAACAGAATAATAATAGAAAAAGATTTGGCACGCTTATTTTGATAAATACTTCACTTTCAATCTGATTTTTTCAGTTTATTGTTTGATAATTCCTGTCTACGTTTTTTTACTAACATTTTTAACAAAAAAAATAATTCTGAATTTTGCAAAATAACACAGAATAGCTACATTTGCATAGTAATTAAAAATAACGCGAAAGTAGCTCAGTTGGTAGAGCATAACCTTGCCAAGGTTAGGGTCGCGGGTTCGAGTCCCGTCTTTCGCTCAACAAAAAAAGGATCTCAAAAGAGATCCTTTTTTTATTTTATGAATCCTGTGCTATACAAAGAGATTCATTGTTGCATTATCTGTTCTTTCGATGTAATTTGCTACACCTCCATAGTTGATACCATCAATTAAATCAGTTTCTTTAATCCCCATAACATCCATAGACATGCGACATGCAATAATTTCTACACCATTATCTAATGCTTGTTGTATAAGAGATTCAAGCGAATCAACTTGTTTTGAAGCCATAACTTTTCTCATCATTCCAGATCCGATACCAAGCATATTCCATTGCGAAAGGGGTAATGAAAGAGAGCTTTTAGGTAGCATCATACCAAACATTTTATCTAAGAAGCTTCTTTTGTATTTTGGTGGATTTTTCTTTTTCAGAATACTCAATCCCCAAAATGTAAAGAACATTGTTACTTTTTTTCCTGCAGCTGCAGCTCCGTTTGCAATGATGAATGAGGCTAGCGCTTTATCCAGGTCGTTGCTGAAAACTACCAATGTTTTACCATTCTTAGGTTTATGATCTTCTTCCAAAGGACATTGTTCTGCACTTTTCTCAATGATGGCTTTAACAATACCTTGTTCCTGTTTGATGTCTATTACTTTATTTCCGGTCATTTTTGCCCAGGATTGAGCATCAGCAAAGAAACCGCCATCACTTGAAGATATTTCTATGCGGTCACCTTCGGAAATATCCTCCATACTTTTTTTTAGCTTTAAAATCGGACCCGGACATTGGAGACCACAGGCATTTACTTGTAAAATTTTTATATCTGTTACCGGCTTAAGAGTTTCCAGATGTTCGAGTTCAATATTCTTAGCTGGTGATTTAGCGACATGATTTTGAGATTTTATAGCGTTTTCATAAGTCTTAAAACCGCCATTAAGATTATAGACTTCCTCAAATCCATGTTGAAGCAAAATCCGAGAACCGATATATCCGCGAAGTCCGATAGCACAATAAACAAATATTTTTTTATCTCGTGGCAGATCAGTTAAATGATCTCTTAATCCATCTAATGGAATATTTTTAGCATTCGGAATATGAGATAGCTGAAACTCTTGATGTGTACGAACATCTAAAACGAAAACATCAGGATTATTCCTTTGTTTCTCTAAATTATCCCAAGAGATAGACTTCAACTTGCCTGTCAGAATATTCTCTGCAACAAATCCGGCCATATTAACAGGATCTTTTGCAGAAGAATATGGAGGAGCATATGCATGTTCAATCTCAGTAAGATCTGTAATATTTCCTTTATTAGCCAAGACCGTTGCAAACATGTCAATTCGTTTGTCTACACCATCAAACCCGACTATTTGTGCACCCCAGAGCTTACCTTCGTTATCATAAACGATCTTGATACTCATTTGTTTTGAGCCCGGGTAATATCCGGCATGTGATCCTGAATGAGTGATACTTTCTATATAAGGAATATTTAATCGTTCCAAATGTTTGGCAGCTATACCCGTAGCAGCAACAGTGAGATCAAAAACTTTAGCGATAGCTGTAGCAATGGATCCCTTATAACTATGTTTGTTTCCTTCAACCATATTATCAGCGGCGATCCGTGCTTGTTTATTTGCCGGACCCGCTAAATAATTCATAAAAGGTTTTCCTGTAAGAAAATTCGGGAATTCGACAGCATCTCCCACAGCATATATATACTCATCTGAGGTCTGCATATATTCATTAACCCAGATACCTCCGGTTTCTCCAATTCTTAGATTTCCGGAAATGGCCAGTCGCGTATCTGGTTTAACACCAATAGACAGAATCACCATATCTGTATCCAAAGTCTTACCACTTTCCATTGAAATACGGATTTGTTCACCTTTTTCACTAAAGCTACTAACAGCTTCACCCAAATATAGGCCAACATTTTTACTTATTAAATGCTGATGAATTAAAGTAGCCATTGTATAATCAAGAGGTGCCATTACCTGATTTACACGCTCTATAATGGAAACCTCTATCCCTAAATTATGAAGGTTTTCTGCCATTTCTAAACCAATAAATCCAGCTCCTACGACAACCGCTTTACGGATATTATGTTCCTGTAGATAATTCTTTATTTTATCAGTATCCGGTACATTGCGTAAGGTGAAAATCCCTTTTGTTTCTATTCCTGAAATAGGAGGTTTCACAGGTTCGGCACCCGGAGATAAAATAAGTTTATCATAGTTGCAGTCAAATACGTTGTTGTTTTTTAAATCTTTAACCTGTATCGTTTTTGACTGGGGGTTAATAGACAAAACTTCGTGTCCGACTTTAACAGTTATATTAAAACGTGCGGAAAAACTTTGAGGTGTCTGTAAAAATAAAGCATCACGTTCACAGATTGTATCACCGATATAATAGGGTAAACCACAATTAGCATAAGAGATATAATCTCCTTTTTCGAACATAATGATTTCAGCATGTTCATCCATTCTTCTTAAACGGGCTGCAGCAGATGCTCCGCCAGCTACGCCGCCGATAATGATGTATTTCATATGATAAGCTTTTTATTTTCTATTTGATTTACTCCGGCTGTCTTTGATTATGCTATATAAAAGATTTGCAATAATAGCACCCCAGAGTGCACTTAAGTACCAATTTGATTGTAGAGGGCATGAGCCAGATAAACACCCGATTTTCAACCAGTAGACATAACCTCCTGCTGCGCCTACTATCGAAACAACTATTTGTAAGAGATAGTTCTTAATGAAGTTTCTCATCTTCCATTCGAATTATATGATTCATTTTATGTTTGCAAAGTAACAGGCATTTCTGTTCTTGTTATTTATGTTTGATACTGTTGTAGAACAGTGGGAAAGGTGTTTTGCAATAGATCCGATAAAAAAAGCAGGATTTAATAGTGCTTCTATTAAATCCTGCTAAAACTATTTGAGATTAATGGAAAGTAATAAAGTCCTGTTTAAGTACGATACCCACTCGGATGTAATTTTGTAATTGTTTATAATTCAATATTCCCTGGGCATAACCTGAGTAATACTGGGCATAGGCATAAATATTATCCAGATTACCTATTTTATAGGCCAACTCAAGTTGAAAGTTGAATCCGAGATCCCATCTACCTCGTTTTTCGAGCATAAACGAAGATCTGAATTTATCATTGGATGATCTAAAGTCTCCACCTACTTTTACATATCCCCGATATCTAAAAATATCTTTAGAGTATAATCCAAGAACAATTGGAGCTGTAACTTTCGCATACCAATGAATATTATCATTGTATAAATGCGTAAATGAGGCCGTTATCATATTTAAATCGCGCGAATCTATACTGTCTAATCCATTAGATTGATGTTCAAATTGAAAGGTTCCGTAACCAATCAATCGGTTATTATGTATAAAATATTTACCTAAAGCTAGCGTCGGATTATAATTTAATTCGTTAAATGGTGCCGATTTCTTATAAATATCCCAGAATGCTAGTTGTGTGTAAGTAATAAAAAGGTGAGTATTCCAGGGTAATTTACTTTTTGTTACCCGTTGTTTAAAACTTAACTGGAATAATGCATCAGCAGAATTGGCAGAGATTCGGTGTCCGGCATCAAATCCCGTACATATATAATTATCCTTATAGATAGAAAAAGAAGGGAGTCTGTCTAAAAGATAGCGAATTGTATCAGGGCTCTCAACAACTTGTCCACGTCTTAGATCTTTAAATAACTTACGTGCAAATTCCTTTTGTCTTTTCTCCTCCTTGTCTCTTTGATTAAATTGCTCATTAAGAGTCTGGGCTTGTAGTGTTACTCCTATAAAACAGAGTATAATAAGAACTAATTTTTTGAACGGAACGAAATGCATTATCCTTTATAATTAAAATTTATACATGGCTTTATAACATTCTCACATCAGACTTTGTTTTTCTTTAAAACAATTCGTTGTTGTTACGAAAGCAAAAGTAATCAATATAATCTTTTTTCTAATCTAAACTTTCGGTTATCTTTGCTTTTACTATTATTAATGAATGAATGTACTATGCTAAAGCAACAGCTATATCAAAAACAGCAACAGCGACTAACTCCGCAACAGGTACAACTCATTCGGATGTTGGAGCTGACTACTCTTGAACTGGAAGAGAAAGTAGCACAAGAGCTGGAAGAGAATCCTGCTTTGGAGGAGGGTCCGGACTCAACGACTGAAGCTGAAGCTTCAGATAATGAGTCAGATATTGAAAATAGTAATGAAGATTTAACGTTAGGAGATTATGCTAACGAAGAAGAAGTGCCATCTTATAAATTAGATGATTATAACCGTGCGCAGGAAACGCGCAATAATGAAAACCTATATACATTAGGAGATACTATTTCTCTTCATGAATATCTTATTGAACAATTAGGTATTCGTAACCTTTCTGAAACAGATCATCAAATAGCAGAATATATTATTGGAAATATAGATGAAGATGGCTACTTGCGTCGTGATTTATTATCTATTTCTGACGATCTTCTGTTCCAGATTGGAATAGATATTTCGGAATCTCATTTACTTGATATTTTACGCATTATTCAAGAGTTTGATCCGGCAGGTGTCGGAGCAACTTCTTTGCAGGAGTGTTTGTTATTACAGTTGGAAAGACGTAAAAATACGCCTGTGTGTAAACTTGCTATTCAGGTTTTGAAAACATCATTTGAAGATTTCTCAAACAGACGTTATGAGAAAATCATTCAACGCTATGGCTTATCTGAAGAGGAAATGAAAGAGCTTATAGCAGAGATTCAATCATTGAATCCTAAACCCGGGACTACTTGTGGAGGTGATATTTATCTTGAAAGCAGTAAAGTAGTGACTCCGGATTTCTTTGTTGAAGAAATTGATGGTGAATTATTTATCTCGATGAATGGTAATAATATACCGGAATTGACAGTAAATCGTCAATATGCGCAGATGATAGATAATTATAGAGCAAATAAAGCCAATCAAACCAGAGAAAATAAAGATGCTATAGTATTTATCAAACAGAAACTGGACTCTGCACGTTTATTTATTGATGCACTTAAGGAAAGACAAACCACACTCATGAAAACAATGCAGGCGATTGTCGAATTTCAGCGTGAGTTTTTCCTTACAGGAGAAGAGACTAGTTTACGACCAATGACGTTGAAGGATGTATCAGAAATTTGTAAGTATGATATTTCAACAATTTCACGGGTAAGTAATAGCAAATATGTTCAAACAGACTTCGGAATCTTTTCATTGAAGTTCTTCTTTTCTGATTCAATGCAACGAGACAGTGGAGAGGAAATTTCTAATAAAGAAATCAAGGCTATTTTGCGTGAATGTATTGATAATGAAGATAAGCGAAAGCCTCTTCCGGATGATAAGTTATGCGAAATCCTCCAATTGAAGGGTTATGTTATAGCACGTCGTACGGTTGCAAAATACCGCGAACAAATGGGTATTCCAGTTGCTCGCCTACGTAAAGAAATATAACATTAAAAACACAAGGCAAATGAAAAGATTTATTGCAAATGCGATCTCAATAGTATTTCATCCTTTATTAATGCCGACTTATGGCGTGGGATTATTCTATTTATATACCTATCTGTTTATCTTTATGCCTTTATGGAAAGGTTATTTATTAGGATTGGTATTTTTACTGACGGGATTAGTGCCAGCATTGTCTATTATAGCCTTGCATAAATTAAAAATCGTATCGAATTATGAGATAACAAATAAAAATGAGAGGCTTTTGCCTTATTTATTTACTCTGTCATCTTATTCGATGTGTATTTTCCTCCTTTGGAAACTCAAAGTACCTATATGGGTCGTTTTGTTTTTGTTAGGAGGCGAAATCTCTTTGATCATTAATCTATTCATCAATAACTGGTGGAAAATTAGTGCTCATATGACGGGTATTGGTGGAGTAGTAGGGAGTGTGTTTGCTCTTTGTTATCTGCAGAATATTACTCCGTTATGGATGTTCTTTGTCTTATTGCTTGCTTCAGGTTTATTAGGTTCATCGCGGATTTACCTGAAACAGCATACACTGGGACAAGTGATTGCAGGATTCTTTTGCGGATTCTTGTCGGTCTTTTTAACTGTTTATCTTTTTACCTAAATATCAATTATAAACACTAAGGACTAAATTATGACACCTAAAGTAAGCATTATCATGGGTAGTACGTCTGATCTACCTGTAATGGACGCTGCGGCGAAATTTTTAAATGATCTTGAGATACCATTCGAAATTAATGCGCTGTCAGCTCATCGTACACCTGCAGAAGTTGAAACTTTTGCGAAAGGAGCTCAGGCACGTGGTATTCAAGTGATTATAGCAGCAGCAGGTATGGCCGCTCATCTTCCGGGTGTAATTGCCTCAATGACAACTTTGCCTGTAATTGGTGTACCGATTAATGCAAGTTTAGATGGAATGGATGCCTTATTAGCAATTGTACAGATGCCTCCGGGTATTCCTGTTGCAACTGTAGGAATTAATGCAGCTCAAAATGCAGCAATTTTAGCAGTACAAATGATGGCTACTGGCGATAAAGATTTACAGCAAAAATTAGCTAACTTCAAAGAGTCTTTGAAAAATAAGATTGTACAGGCTAATCTTGACTTGAAAAAAGTAGAATATAAATTCAAAACTAATTAATCCTTTGACATTTGCGTCGAAGGAATAAAACTTTTAGACAAATGACTATTAACGAAATCCAAGACGGCATCATCGATGAGTTTGGAATGTTTGATGATTGGATGGATAAGTACCAGTTATTGATTGACTTGGGAAATAATCAGCAGGCACTTCCTGAAGAGTATAAAAAAGAAGAGAATCTGATAAAAGGCTGTCAAAGTCGTGTATGGTTACATGCTGATTACAAAGATGGAAAAGTGATTTTTGAAGCCGAAAGCGATGCCTTGATCGTAAAGGGTATTATTTCTCTATTGATCCATGTTGTTTCAAATCATACTCCGGATGAGATATTGAGTGCCGATCTGTATTTTATTGATCAGATAGGGTTAAAAGAGCATCTTTCGCCGACGCGTTCGAATGGATTGGTTGCAATGGTTAAACAAATGAAGTTGTATGCGATGGCTTTTAAAGCGTCGAATCAATAATTTGTTAACGCAATAGAATAATAAAGAGATTAGTCAAACTGTAGTTATTGCAGATTGATTAATCTCTTTTTTTTAAGATCTATATATTGGATTAGAACGATTTGCTATTTTTAATTGTTATTTTTATAGATATACCTTATTCTCTAATTAAATCAACATTATCCATGAATATTCGTCGTTTCCTGGTTATCTGTCTGGTACTTCTTCTTTCAGGCGGATTAATAACAGCCAAAAAAAGATTTGAGAAGAAAGATTATGTAGATGTTTCCGGAAAATCCTGGCCCTATTGTGTTCTTTATCCCGAAAATTATGAGCAAAATGCAGCTTATCCGCTTATTATTTTCCTTCATGGATCGGGTGAAAGAGGTGAAGATAATCAAAAGCAATTAACAAATGGAGCAGAGGTGTTTTTAGATAGCTCTTTTCGGAAAGATCATCCATGTATTGTTGTTTTTCCTCAATGTCCGTCTGATCAGTATTGGGTGAATGTAGATCGGATTAACTGGATGTTTGATAACGGAAAAGCTGACCTGACCACTAAAGTAGTAGACTTTGTAAATGAGCTTATTGAGCAGCGTGTTGCTGATCCCGATCAGGTTTATGGAATAGGTCTGTCTATGGGAGGCATGGGAATTTTAAATATTGTCCAAAACTATCCCGATTTATTTCAATCAGCAATAGCGATTTGTGGAGCGACAGATTTACAATCCTTAAAAAAAGCGAATGTGAAAACGCCGGTATGGTTGATTCATGGTGATTCAGATCCGGTTGTTCCAACTTATTTCTCGCGTGAGGCATATATGATTCTAAAAGATAAAAATGCAAAAACACGTTATACCGAATACGAATCTACGATGCATGATAGCTGGAATAAAGCATTTAACGAACCAGATTTTTTAAGCTGGTTGTTTGAAGACTGATTATAGTTAGCGAAAAACAATATCTTTAATCACTTCGACGCCTAAATGTTCATTAATCATACGGATGATACGTTCACGGGACATTTGCAACTCCTGACGAAGGACAGCAGATGTAAGGTTCACATATAGGACTCCATTTTTGATATATATATTTTGAGTATATCCCGAAATACCTTTTCCCATAAGCGCGTGCCAGGAATGAACGGCACGCGTTTCGTTTAATTTTGAATCAATTTGATTTTCGCGCAGGAACTCACGTATAGCATCACCAATTGATTGAGTATTTTTTCTTTGCATGTTTATATAAGTTCTATATCTCCATTGATAACTGTGAATAAGCGGTAATCAGAACCGATTTTTCGTATAATTTCATCCAGATATTCACGATTGGTATCCGTAATAAATATTTGTCCAAACTCATCACCTGAAACCAACTTAATAATCTCTTCCATACGTTGCGAATCAAGTTTGTCAAATATATCATCAAGTAACAAGATCGGAGTACCAATTTGTTGTTGTTTAAGATATGCAAACTGAGCAAATTTAAGCGCAATCAGGAAAGTTTTATTCTGACCTTGTGAACCAATCTTTTTAATAGGATATTCGCCTAAATTCATTGTTAAATCATCGCGGTGAATACCTCTTGTTGAATAACCTAAAATCCGGTCACGGTTTCTTGATTCTTTTAATAGAATACCCAGATCACCTTCGTTCAGATGTGACTGATATTCAAGACTGACAGACTCATTACCCCGACAAATAAGATTATAGTATTTTTGAAATACCGGGATAAAGGAAATCAGAAAATTGCGTCGTTCATTATAAATAAAGTTAGCAGCCTGAGCCATCTGATCTTCCCATATGTCAAATAAAGTTTCGTCCGGAACAACATCCGCCTTAAGTAGCATATTTCTTTGCTGCAGGGCCTTGTTATATCTGATTAGATATTCAAGATATACCTTGTTGTGTTGCGAAATAACCATATCCAGAAACTTTCGTCTTTCGTCACTACCTCCTGCAATAAGTTCAAAATCGTCAGGAGAAATCATCACTAACGGAATTAATCCGATATGATCTGAGAACTTTTCATATTCTTTTTTATTGCGTTTGAAATGCTTCTTCTGTCTGCGCTTCATAGCACAATAAATCTCTTCTTGTTGTCCCAGGTGTTCATAAATGCCTTGTAGCATAAAGAAATCTTCTTCATGCTTGATATTTTGTGTGTCAGGCAATAATGATGCACTCTTACAAAAAGAGAGATAATAAATCGCATCGAGGAGATTCGTCTTACCCATTCCATTATTACCTAAGAAACAATTGATCTTAGAGGAAAAAGGCAACTCGGCACTTTCGATGTTTTTATAATTGAGAATATGGATTTTATTTAATATCATTTCTTATCTTTAAACCGAAATAGATAACAAAGTTACGAATTTAGATTCGAGAGTAAGATTTCTATGTCTATTTTCTTTGTCATATTAACACCCTCGAATAGTAAATTTCTTTTTTTACTACGCTAGTTTTTTACAATTATGAATAATAAGGAGTTTGAAAAACGGCTGTCCGAAAAATTACCGTTAAAGACAGAAGTCATTGCACAAATGTCTGAAGAGTTTATTTCGTTGATCGAACAATCTCTTACTCAAAATAAGGCTGTACAAATAGCTCAATTCGGGACTTTTGAACTTAAAAAAAGAGGTGAAAGGATAACAAAACATCCATCAACTAAGAATAGGATTTTGATTCCTCCTAAATTAGTTCTGAATTTCACGCCTGCAAAATCCATTAAAGAGAATTTTAAAAATAATCAATCCGATGAGTCATAAAATAACTGATAAAGAACTGATAGAAGCCTTATCTGATAAACTTCATTTGTCTGAAGCAATTACAGGTGGTTTTTTGAAGGCATATTTTGAGGTTATCTGTGAAGGCTTAGAGGAAGACGGACTAGTTAAAATTTCTGGTCTGGGTACATTTAAGCTTCAAAAAACTGAATCAAGAAGAATTGTCAATATACAAACCGGCAATGAGCAAATATTACCAGCCCATTTCAAAGTTAACTTTTCTCCGGATAAAGATCTGGCTTCTAGATTGAATGAACCATTTTCGCATTTGAATACAATTGATCTTGATGAGGAGGAATTGAAAGAAGAGCCGATTGAGCCTATTGCGGCAGCTGCACGAGAATATTTTGATGAAGAAATACATGAAATACCTTTACCTATTGATGTTGATACAACACATATGCATGTAGAGTCTTCAATCAGTTATGCGGCAGGTAATCATGAAGAGTATGTTACAGACATGATTCAGGCAGAAGATGATAAAACGGTAATTCAGTCTGATTTTACTCAAGCCAGTCCTGGAGGTTGTGAAAAGAGTGTATATTATCATAGCAAAGAGCATAAAGGCTATATGGTTGCTTCCGTGCTTTTGTTACTTGTAGCTATCGGTTTGTTTGTTCTTTTTTATGTACGCATATCCTCATTAAAATCGAAGAGGAATCCTTCGAAGGTAATTATTTCCGAAAATGTAATTCCAACCCGGTCGTCAGATACAGATAGCATATCGCCTGGATTGCAAAAAGACTCACTTGAAATAGGTGAGGAAATCATAGCTTCTCAATTACATACAGATCCGATTGTTTATGAGCCAATAGCAAAAGAAGCAATACGTTATGGGTCGCGACTTACTCTTTTGGCTCAGAAATATTATGGAAATAAGCATTTTTGGTGTTATATTTTTGAAGAGAATAAGAGTAAAATTCAAAATCCGAATCAGATACCGATTGGTACATTACTGGATATTCCGGATCCCCGAAAATATGAAATCAGTGCGCAATCAGCAGAATCAGTAGCAAAGGCTAAACAATATACAGACGACCTGAATAGTCTGTATAAATAAAGAAACGTATTAAGATAAAAAACAAAGGTATTTCGTAAGTACGAAATACCTTTGTTTTTTATTCCGGAAATGGACATACATCTGTGAAGATATTCAGAGATGAACTCCGGATGTTTATTCTTTATTTTTTATCTTCTTTTTTTCGTTTACCTTCTTTTTTTGCGAGGACAAGTATTTTATAAACATATTCAGTTACCCAAGCTTCAGATAAACCAAGAGTTTGCGAATATTTGCGAATATTTGCAGATTCGTTACGAATGCTTTTCTCTTTCCAGTCCGTTTTCGTAAAGATATCGTGTACAGTCTTTTCAGTCATCGAACGTAATAACTTGTTGAAAAGCATAGCTGCACGAAATTTCGTTTGCATTAATTTATCCATCAAAGAGAACAGATCTGTATTGAATCCCTGAAACTGAAAAAAATAGGGTTGAATCTGTTGCTGACTGCGGCAATTCTTTTTGATAGAGTTATCAATCTCAGTAAAAAATGAAGAAGTCAATCCATAATCCTGAGTTAAAATTTTGATGACACGGGATCTTTCTGCAATACCTATTTTATTATTGTGTGTAGGGACCTTCAAAACTCGTTTAAACATAGCCAGGTCTTGTAGTATATTCAAATTAGAGATACCCAGATTAATGGCAATCACTGATTGATAATATACACGAATAAGCATTGCAAACTCATCGACAGAAACCTTAGCCGAAGCTTCATTTTCGTTTGATTCTTTCTTGAAAAATTTAGTTAGAAAACTCATAGATGAAATCAATTAATATTTATGTAGTTGTTTACAAAAATAGTAGATTATAGATAAATATAAGCATAAAATTCAATTTCATTCAGTGAAAATAAACCTTTTGTATAAGAAAAAAGGTAGGAATGCAATGACTGCATTCCTACCTTCAGATTATATATGAATGTATTGATTCTGTAATTACATTCTTTCCGGTACTTCAATACCAAGTAATGCCATACCATGACGAATTACTTTTGCTACATTTTTAGACAAAGTCAGACGGAATAATCGTTTGTCATGATCTTCCTCTCTTAAGATTGAGAACTCATGATAGAATTGATTGTACTCCTTAACTAAGTCATAGATATAGTTAGCGATAATTGCCGGACTGAACATACGAGCAGCTTCGTCAATAATAGCCGGAAATTCAGATAACATCTGGATCAGACCTTCTTCTTTGGCAGAAATCTCAAGTGTTGGGTTGATCCATTTTGGAAGAACCATTCCTTGCTCTTCAGCTTTGCGTAGGACAGAAGAAATACGCGCATGAGTATATTGGATAAACGGACCAGTATTACCGTTAAAGTCAATAGACTCTTTCGGATTGAATGTCATGTTTTTGCGAGGATCCACTTTCAGAATAAAGTATTTCAAAGCACCCAAACCTACCATACGGGCTATATTTTGTTTTTCTTCGTCAGAGAATCCATCTAATTTACCTAGTTCATCAGATGTTTGAAGCGCTGTTTCAATCATTTCCTGAGCCAAATCATCGGCATCAACAACAGTTCCTTCGCGCGATTTCATTTTACCTTCAGGAAGTTCAACCATTCCGTAAGAGAAGTGAACAAGATCTTTACCCCATGAGAAACCAAGTTTGTCAAGTAAAATTGCTAATACCTGGAAGTGGTAGTTTTGTTCGTTACCAACAACATAAACCATTTTATCAATTGGGTAATCCTGAAAACGCAATTTAGCTGTTCCGATATCCTGTGTCATATACACAGAAGTACCATCTCCGCGAAGTAAAAGTTTATGATCTAAGCCCTCGCCTGTAAGGTCAGCCCAAACTGAATTATCCTCTTTTTGGTAGCAAACACCATTCGCTAACCCTTCGAGAACTTTATCTTTTCCTTCAAGATAAGTTTCAGACTCATAATAGATTTTATCGAAGTCAACACCTAATGTTTTGTAAGTTTCATCGAAACCGGCATAAACCCAGCTGTTCATCATTTTCCATATCGAAACGATCTCTTCATCTGCTGCCTCCCATTTACGCAGCATCTCACGAGCTTCAGCCATTAAAGTTGACTGAGCTTCAGCCTCCTCTTTGCTTAATCCGGATTCAATTAATTGAGCTAATTCTGCTTTGTAGTTTTTGTCAAACAAAACATAGAAATCACCAACCAGGTGGTCTCCTTTTTTTCCTGTAGATTCAGGTGTGGCATTTTCTCCCCATTTTTTCCATGCAAGCATAGATTTACAAATGTGGATACCGCGGTCATTTACGATATTAGTTTTAACAACCTTATTACCTGTAGCTTTTAGGATTTCTGAAATACTGAACCCAAGCAGGTTATTACGAATATGACCTAAGTGAAGAGGTTTATTTGTATTCGGAGATGAATATTCGATCATTACAAGCGGAGAGTTTTCTGTCTCAGCAGTATAACCGAAGCTTTCGTCAGCAAAGATATCGTTATGTAATTCGATCCATGCAGCAGGAGATATTGTCAGATTCAAGAATCCTTTGATTACGTTGAAAGCTGTTACTTCTGCTGCATTAGCTGTAAGGTACTCGCCAATTTCTGTAGCTGTTTGTTCCGGATTCTTTTTTGAGATTTTCAAGAAAGGGAAAACGACTAAAGTCAAGTGTCCTTCGAATTCTTTTTTTGTTTTCGAAAGCTGTATAGTCGATTGATCCACGGTTTGTCCATAAAGAGACTCGATGGCAGCAACTACCGACTCGACAATCTGTTTCTCAATTTTCATTGCGTATCTATTTAGTATATTAATATTTACATGTTTGTGTTTCGTCAAGTAGTAAGACCGAAACTGCAAATAAAGTCGTAATAATGACTTTATTCTTTGGTTACAAAGTTAATCTTTCGCTTCTGGTTTTCAAAGAAATCAGCCAAAATGAAAGGACTCTTTGCTTGATTCCTGTTTGATTTAAGAGAGCAGCGGGGCTTTATAACATCTTTTATACTTGTCAGTCCCTTTCAAAAGCAATGAGAGCGTCTCATTTATTGAAACGCTCTCGTTGAATGTATTTATATAATCGAAAAATATTCTCAATTAAAATATCGTTGCTATTAATTGCACGGCAAGAATCAGGAATACCATTGCTACCGGATATACTGTAGCATACGCAATACTTGGAGCTCCGGAATCAGACATTGAATCAGCAGCTGCAAGACCAGGTGTACTTGTCATACCCCCTGTGATTACACCTAAAAGGTCAAGTAGGTTGATTTTGAACACTAAATGGCCTAATAAGGTAGCAATAATCATCGGAATCAATGTGATTGCAACACCAGCTGTAAATAAGCTTGCCCCACTTTCCATTAATGTCGCAACGAGGCTTGTTCCTGCTGAAGTTCCTACTCCTGCAAGGAATAATAACAGTCCTAATTGGCGTAATAATGAGTTGGCAGATGATGACATAGTCCACATCACAGGACCTGTTTTACCGATAGAGCTTAATACAAGAGCTACTAACAGGATACCACCGGTCATACCGAACGAGAAACTCATACCTGTTCCGAAAGTAAGATTCAGTTTTCCGAAAAGAACACCCAAAACAATACCTAAGGCAATTGGGAAGAAATCTGTATCTGATAGACGTTTTGTATCATTTCCTAATAGACGTAATACTTCAGACATATCTCCTTTGTGACCGACCATAGTCAGCTTATCACCAAACTTAAGAGCAAGTTCCGGTGTCGGAGTTAAGTCAATACCACTACGGCGAACACGTGTAATAGTTACACGGAAATTCTTTTGGATATTCAGGTTGCCAAGTCTTTTGTTTACTAAATCTTTCGAAGTTAAAAGACCTGTTTGTACTTCGTAGTTCTCTCCTAAAGGAAGATCTCCCTCGATACGCTCACCAACGAACATTTCAAGACTTTTCAGAGCTTCATCTGTACCAACAGCTTTAATCATATCACCTTCATGAAGGACTGTCTTTGCAACAGGCATATCTGCTTGACCATTATGAAGGATTCGCGAAATGATTGCGCCGGTAGTTGTGCGAACCTTAAGTTGTTGAAGAGATTTATCAAAAATATTAGCATTCGTGATTTTGAAAACACCTGTATTAATTTCAGGATATTTTTGAAGTCTGTCTGACATCATTTGCTTTTCAAGATCACGGATATTGATACGCAAAATTTTAGGAAGTAACTTAACAAACAAGATCACACCGATCACACCAAAAGGGTAGGCAATACCATACGAAATTGCTGAAGAGTCGCCGGCTAGCTCTTTGGCAGCAGCAAGACCCGGAGTACTTGTTAAGGCACCAGTTAATAAACCGACAGTTTCCGGAACTGTTAATCCGAAAAGGAACATAGCTCCGATTGCAGTTGCAGCAGCAGAGATAACTAATAAGACCGTAACGATCATAAGAGTCTTTCCTTTTGACTTAAATGATTCGAAGAATCCTGGTCCGGCTTGTACACCAATAGTAAAGATGAAAAGCGCCATTCCAAAGTCACTTAAAGCTTTGGGAATCACGACACCGAAGTGACCGAACAACAGAGCACTAAAAATAACGGCAGATACATCTAACGATATACCTTTGATACTGATTCGCCCCAGTAAAAAACCTAACGCAATAATGACAAAAAGAGCGAAAAAAGGGGACTGATAAATTAAATCACACATAACTCTTTAAAAATTTTGCGCGAAGATACAAAAAAAGACACAAAAAGCCTATCGAAATGATATTAACCTTTTGTGTCTTTAATTTTTTGAATAAGATTCTATCGGATTCTTATTTAATTGACAATTCTGCGCCTGGTTTAAATTTAGCAACTTTTTTCGCTGGAATTATAATCTGCTGTTTAGTTGCCGGGTTGATACCAGTTCTTTCGCTTTTTTCAACTACTGAGAAAGTTCCAAAACCTACTAAGGCAACTTTGCCACTGTTTTGTAATTCTTCAGTAACTGTTTCGATGAA
>JBOFIZ010000502.1:0-1103 GCA_051650425.1 Bacteroidales bacterium | reverse complement strand
TCTAATAACTGGACATGTTCATATAAGTCACCATCAGGAGAGTCTCAAAGAATTTCTTTCCAAACATATAGAATGGATAAAGCTTGTTTCGATATGCTAGGATTGGAAATGATCAGAGATAATGTAACCGGTCGGCAAGGTCAATTTCTTAATATGGAAGCTTATAAACAGATGAGTTTATCAGAGGATGCTTATCAGTTCAGAATTAATGGCGACACCGATTTCATAATTGCCGGAATGATTACAGATTTCTATGAACAAAACAGATTGGGAAGTTATCCTCCGGTTATGTTCAGATTCAGAAACCAGGGTGAGCCGTTTTGGTCTTACCTGATTGAAATAGATGGAGATCCTGTG
The DNA here is from genome assembly GCA_051650425.1 of Bacteroidales bacterium. GTDB lineage: Bacteria > Bacteroidota > Bacteroidia > Bacteroidales > UBA7332 > UBA7332. The sequence goes on along the minus strand of JBOFIZ010000502.1, from coordinate 746 downwards.
AATGTGCGAAAAAAGATAGAGGAGAAGTATAGTGAGATGATGGGTATCGGCCCGCAAGCTTCTTTTTTGGAAGAACAAATCGAATCATCCTTTCAGTCACAGATTAGGCTGATTAAAATAGTTTCGGTGGTCACCGTTATTGCAATTCTTATATCTCTACTCGGAATAGTCGCAATGTCTTCTTATTTCATACAGCAAAAAGAACGTGAAATAGCTGTACGTAAAGTCTTCGGGTCGGATAATGAACAAATCTTTACGAAGTTGATATTTACTTTTTTAAAGTTTACGCTAGGTGCATTCCTTCTCTCTGTGCCTATAGTAATATATATAATGAGTGAATGGCTAACTAATTATACCTACCGTATCTCAATTAGGCCATGGCAGTTTATCATTATCGGCTTATTTTGCACACTAATATCCTTGTTTGCTATTGTCGTTCAAAGCTGGAAAGCATCGAATGAAAATCCGGTCAGGTTTTTTAAGCAGGAGTAGAGGTGAGAAAGATATTTGTTTCAATGTCTTCGGGCTGCAAACGCTAATCCTGTTGAGGTGATAAAGACGGAGTAAATATCAAGAAAAAGGAGCTATAACATTCAGCTGTGTTATAGCTCCTTTTTTTTACCGTATAAATAATAATTGATAAGGTGTGATTAATATTTTTCAAGGGCATATTAATTGAATTTATAGGGGAATTAATTTGTGCGGTGTACAGCGCGCAAAATTGCGAAGTAGGTCGCACAAAATTG
>JBOFIZ010000501.1:0-1099 GCA_051650425.1 Bacteroidales bacterium | reverse complement strand
AAATTTTGTTAGTGGTAGTTTCTTAGTAAGCGTCTAAAGCCATGTTTTGTTTTTCATGCAGAGATGTGCCCTTCTTGTGAGCTATATAAATAAAAAGTACCATTCTGACCGATATTACCTGGTCTGAAATGGTACTTTTTTTTCAAGAAAACGATCTCTAATGATCTATAAGTTTAAATATAAACTTGTCAGATCGTTTTGTTTAAATATGTGGTACTTATTAAAGATGTCTGATCTGTTTATTTAACAAAGTCAAAATCAAGTTCTGATACTCCGATCGTTCTTTGATTCCCTACTGTTTTCAGAGCCTTTAGCTTAACGAAGCGACCTTTAGCCGGAGTGGAGAAGATCAATTCTTGTTCAATCGGATTATTCTCGATATTTCCGAATTCTCCTTTAAGAACAGGTTCTCCCCAATTCTCAGGATCATTGGTTACATAAACTTCGTATTGAGTAATAATACCCTGAGACCAGCGAGCCTGATCCGGAGTCCACTTTAATTTAGTGATTTGTTTTTCTCCGGCTAAATCAACCACTACTTCTTTTATATCACGTGGTGCAATCCATGCCGAATGGATATTTTCGTCAAACACCGATTTGTTTGCGTTCGGATATCCGACAATTTCCCATTGCTCTTTTGTATGAGGAAATTCACGGCTTGTAACTTCGCTGATCGTATTTCCTGATACCGCAATGGCTTTTATCGTTCCGATATTATTGAATGCAAACGGTTCTTTGTACAGAATGCTGTTTGTTACAGTCGGTGTGCTGCCATCTGTCGTGTAACGAATATCGACATAAGGATTGCCGTTGCTGATGCGAACAATGCCTTCTTTGTTTCGGCGTACGGTTGGCGCATTCAGAATAATAGGCGCATTAAATACCTCGACTGATGAAATTTCAGGATTTCCAAAGCTGTCTCCGATTTTGACACGAATTTTTTCAGCTGTCGTTTCCGGGAATCTTAATATACGTTTGTAGCCGATAGTTGTTTGTTTATCCAGAGAGCTCCATTGTCCGTTGTTGAATACCTCTACTTCAAACTGTTTTACACGTTGCCCGTTACGAATATTTTCTGTAAGCAGCAATCGATTGAATA
>JBOFIZ010000500.1:0-6806 GCA_051650425.1 Bacteroidales bacterium | reverse complement strand
GAGCCTCAGACTCAAATTTCTAAAATGATTTTCCGCCCGTCTATTATCCCCTATATGAAAAGCTGGATCAATAATAATCCTTCAGAAATTATCAAACGATTAAAAATCCCTGTACTTCTAATATCCGGATCTACAGATATTCAGGTTAAAGCTATCGATGCTCAAAACCTTAAATCGGCTTATCCTAAAGCGACTTTGCTTACAATAGAAAATATGAATCACCCTTTGAAAGAGGTTAAATCATTAAATCAACTTGAGCAAATGAAGTCATACAGCAGTCCCGATTTGCCTTTACATCCACAACTTATGCCTCCGATAATAACATTTATCAAGAATTAACGAATTACGGATGTTTGTCTTCTTATGCCATTCCATTTATAAAAAAGTATCTGTTTGATGAAAATAACATCAAACAGATACTTTTTTATAAATACCTAAAGACAAATATGGTTTTACACAATATCATATTGATTTTTATTTCATAATTCAGCTTACTTTTTGCACTTTACTAATCGCTCACAAAGGCTTCTATAAAAACCTCCATATTTCCGAACGATACATGCCCGAGAAAACACATTACATAAAACTCTATTATACAACTAAATAGACAGAAGTAAAATTCCATAAGATTTATTCCAGTTTTATATACGTATTAGAGTACGATTAAATACGTATATAAACTTCTCCTAATACGTATATAAATATATTTTGATACGTATATAAATTTGCAAACTCACTGTTCTTTTTCAAAACGTCAGTAAAATATTCCGAAAACGCGCTTTTATGCACGCAAAATCATATGACATTCTACACTCTAAAATGAATACAAGCATATTTCGAGATCTAAAACTTCAATTTACACCAAAACAAACAGATGTACTAAATATATTATTTTGATTATATTCAGGCAAATTTCATATCAATTTGACAAATTAAGGATAGCAGTGAAGAGCAAGAATTCGATATCGAATAAATGCAAAGACAACAAACAACATAGGCTTAAAATGATCTTGGGACGCTACTTACAGACTGGCTTTGCCATATTATATACCACACCTAAAAAAAGGAGGTTATCAATCTTAAGATCGATAACCTCCCTTAGGCATTTAATTATTAATTCTGAGAAGATCCTCCTCCTAAAGCTTTATACAGAGCAATCTTACCTTGTACTCCTTCAAACCAGTCGGAAACCTGTACAAGTCGTGACTGAAGCAATGTGATTTCGGCATAAAGTACATCAAGATATGTATTTGAGCTATGCTTCATCAACTCAAGCGAATTATCCAATGCTTTTTGATTGGCCTCGACCTGACGCGATCTGATTTCGAGTTTATCGCGACTGTTCTGACACAATATAAGTGCATCATTTACTTCAACACCTGCGTTCAAAAGAGCCTGATGAAACTGAAGCTTCGTTTGTTCGTAGCGCGCTTTCGATATTTTGAGATTAGCCTGATTAATTCCTTTATTAAATAAAGGTTGTGTCAGGGATCCAATCGCTGAGAGCAAAAGCTGCCCGGGATTAGAAATCAACCCTCCTGCGCTGTTCGTCCAGCCTGCCGTACCGCCTAGCGTTATAGACGGATAGAAAGCGGATCGGGCGGTATTGACTCCATAGAAACTCTCGCGCAATGCGTATTCTGCCTGACGTACATCAGGACGATTGGCTAAAGTGACAAAAGCAATCTCATCGCTCAACGCAATGGTGTTCAGACCCGATTGACCGAATCCAGTGCGTTCGATTCGTTCAGGAGCTTCGTTTATAAGCAATGAAATTGCATTTTCGATCAAACGAATCTGTTTCTGAATATCCTTTTCGGAAGCCTGTACATTAAGCAGATTTGCCGAAGCCTGATTAACTGCTGCCTCTGTCTGCATACCGGCTTCTTTCATCGCTATGATCACATCCAGATTCTGCTTTTGATTGGCTACACACTCCTGTGTGATCTGCAATTGCTTATCGAGCATAACCAAAGTATAATAGTTATTGGCTAAAGCTGCGATCACCTGTGTCTGCAGAAGCTTTTTATATTCAAGCGTTTGCATAAGAGCCGAGCGAGTCTGCTCTTTACTGTTGCGTAGCTTACCAAATAAATCTATCTCCCATTGTGCATTGACAGGCAAATTGTAGGAATAAGCTGCTTTGGATTTATCGAGACTCATGACCCCACCTTCGGGAGCAAGCATAAATGAGGGCAAATAAGCTAGTTTAGCAGTGCGCAAAAGAGCTTCTGATTGTTCGACCGACAAGGCTGCAACTTGTAAATCCACATTAGAAGTCAGAGCCTTTGTAAGCAAAACCTGCAAATTGGGGTCCGTAAAAACCTGATTCCACTCCGGAGCCATACGCAGTGTGTCTTGCGAGCCGGAACCGAAAGACTGATCAACAGCAAGCGGTGTAATTTCAGGTGATTTATAAGAGCTATAGATTGAACAACTGCTGAGCAAAAAAGCAGAAGCTGCAATACTTAGAATATGTTTCATTTTGATACATTTTTACGTTCGGAATATTTTTTAATCTCTTCCAGTTCCTGAATGATCATCGGGTCATTGGACTCAACGAATTCCATCGGTTTCATCTTTTCCTGTAATGTCTGGAAAATCATAAACAATGCAGGTACGATGAATAAGAGTGCCAATGTACCAATCAGCATCCCTCCGATTGTTCCCGCACCAATTGTTTTACTACCGTTAGCCCCCACACCGGATGCAAACAGCAACGGCAACATACCGAACACCATCGTGAAGGATGTCATCAGGATCGGACGTAAACGAACTTTGGCTGCAAAGAAAGCCGACTGTTTGAGCGACATACCTGCCTGACGACACTGTGTGGCGTATTCGGTAAGAAGGATCGCTGTCTTAGCCAAAAGACCAATCAGCATGATCAGACCTACCTGTAAATAGATATTATTCTCGATTCCCATAAATTTAGCAAACAGGAAGCTACCCATAAGTCCGAATGGTACGGAAAGAATCACGGCAAACGGAATGAACAAACTTTCGTAAAGACCCACCATTACCAGGTAAACAAAGAGGATACAGATTGCAAAAATGAATACCGTATTGTTTCCTCCGCGTGCCTCTTCACGAGTGATCCCACTGAAGTCGATATCGTAACCGATAGGCAAACTCTCAGCTGCTGTTTCGCGAATAGCCTTAATTGCATCTCCCGAACTGAAGCCTTCAGCGTAGTTACCGTTGACACTGATTTGTCCGTACATATTGAAACGATTCAGTACGAGCGGTCCATAAACTTTTTTGATTGTAATAAACTGACTTAAAGGAGCCATTTCATTACCTACACGAATAAAGATATTATCGAGACTCTTCTCGCTGTCTCGGTCTTTAGCATCGGCCTGGATCATTACACGGTAAACTTTCGAGAACTTATTGAAGTTAGACACATAAGCTCCTCCGTAGTAAGCACCCAGCTCTGACAGAACCGTCGCGGGAGATACACCCATACGTTTACATTTAGAAGCATCTACATCTACTTCGAACTGAGGGTAGTTAATATTATATGATGAGAATGCTGCTGCAATCTCCGGACGCTCGCGAAGCTTCTGAAGGAAAGCCTGCGAAACATTATAGAACGTTTCGATATCGCCATCGTTCTTATTTTGAACTGAGAATTCGAACCCACCTCCGTTACCGTAACCCGGAATCATACCCGGAGCCAGTGCGTAAATCTGTGCGGATTTGATATGAGCCGTGCGGGCAAAGATCTGAGCGATAACGGCATCTACAGAGCTGGCAGCATCTTTACGTTCGCTCCAGTTTTTGAGCTGAATAAAGAATGTTCCCATATTGGCACCCGATCCTGAGATAAGCCCCCAACCGGAAACTTTACCAATGATAGCGATTTCGGGAATATCGGCAATGCTTTGCGAAACTTCCATCATAATTTCATTCGTCTTGGCCAATGAATAACCCGGAGGTGTACTTACATCGACATACACGCTACCCATATCCTCATTAGGAACAAAACCCGTCTTAGTCGTATTCATCAGAACAACCAGCAGGATAAAACAAGTCACGATGCTAGTCCATACCAACCAACGTTTGCGTATAAACATCATGGCTGCTCCTGTATAGCGCTGCATTAGTGCATTATAAGAAGTATGATAAGCCTTGCGGACACGCTGAGCCATTTTGCTTCCTTCGCCCTCTTCGGGATTCGGTTTCAGAATAAGCGCACATAAAGCCGGACTCAGCGTCAGTGCATTGATAAAGGAGATACCTACGGCCACAGCCATAGTCAGACCGAACTGTTTGTAAAACACTCCACTGGTTCCCGAAATAAATGCAACGGGAATAAAGATAACCATAAACACAAGTGTAGTCGTAAACAAAGCGGCCGACAGACCATTCATCGCATCTACAGTTGCTTTATAAGGTGATTTGTATCCGATATCGAAACGTGCCTGCACGGCCTCTACAACGACTACGGAATTATCCACAACCGTACCGATAACCAATACAAGAGCAAATAGTGTAAGCAGGTTTATCGAGAATCCGGCAAAGCTCATAAAGGCAAACGTACCGATTACAGAAATCAGGATACCTAACGTCGGGATCAGCGTCGCTCTTAAATCCTGTAAGAAGAAATAAACAACAACCAATACCAGAACAATCGCAAGAATCAATGAAATAACTACTTCGCGAATAGAAGCGAAAAGGAAGTCGTTGGAGTTTTCCATCGTTACGATTTTGATATCCGGCGGAAGTCTTTTTTCGATTTGACTGAAAAGACGGTCAATCTCATTATTGATCTCTGTCGCATTAGAACCTGCTGTCTGCGTGATCATACCCATCGCGCCGGGATGTCCGTTGATAGAACTTGAGAATGTGTAATTATCAAGTCCCAACTCAATATCAGCAATATCCTTTAAGCGCAGTTCCTCGCCGTCAGGTAAAGTACGGATAATAAGATTCTCGAATTGCTCTACATCCGATTTACGTCCGGTGTATTTCAGTGTGTACTGGAATACATTGTCCGTATCAGCCCCTAAAGATCCGATAGCAGCTTCAATATTCTGCTCATTCAGAATCATGGATATATCTGAAGGCACCAGTTTATATTGTGCCATTGCATTTGGTTTCATCCAGATACGAAGACTATACGTACCCCCGAATACCTGTACGTTACCCACTCCGGGAATACGTTGTAATTCAGGCTTCAATGTATTGGCTGCATAGTTACTCAGGAAAGCCTCGTCATATGTTCCACCCGGACTTTCAAGGCCGAATACGCGAAGGATACCGGGCTGCTGTTTGGCTGCTGTAACCCCGATACGAGTCACTTCACTCGGGAGCGAACCCGTAGCCTGCGAAACCCTGTTCTGCACATTAACGGTAGCCATATCGGCATTAATACCCTGTTTGAAATAAATAGAAATCTCCGCCGTACCGTTATTGGAAGCCGAAGAAGTCATATAGATCATATTCTCTACCCCATTGATCGCCTCTTCCAGAGGAGCAATCACACTCTTTTGAATTGCATCAGCACTGGCTCCCGGATAGGACGCTGACACCACAATCGTAGGCGGAGCAATATCGGGATAACGCTCAACGGGTAGTGTCATTAGGGCAATAATACCCACGATGACGATAAATGCCGAGATCACACCCGACAATAGTGGTCTGTCTATAAATGTTCTTATATTCATAATCTGACTCTCTTACTCTTTTACAAGTGAATTTGAAACTTTTGTTCCCTCCTGTACCAATCCGGCACCTTCGGCAATGATGATATCCCCTCTATTTAATCCCTGAGAAACGATATAATCTTTTCCGTTATTAATTTTATCTACCTGTACAATCGTAGATTTAGCCTCACCATCTACTACTTTGTAGACATATACCTTGTCCTGAATCTCGAACGTTGCTTCTTGAGGAATTACGAAAATACCGTTACGTTCATAAGGCATAATAACGGATCCATTACCACCACTCAAGAGTTTTCGGTCCTGATTAGGAAATACGGCACGCAGACTGACAGCACCCGTTGTTTGTTCGATAATACCACTGATACTTTCGATTTTGCCTTTCTGGTTGTAACGTGTCTGATTGCTCAACTGTAACTCAACTTCAGGCAAATCATTGATAGCCTCATCCAGACTTTCGTACTTATTGAGCAAATCGAGTACCTGATTTTCAGTCATGGAGAAATATACATACATTTCTGAATTGTCAGCCACGACAGTCAATCCGTCCTGTATACCCGGACTTACGTAATCGCCCTTACGATACGGAAGTTTACCCACGACCCCATCCGAAGGACTCTTTATAACAGTGTAAGACAAATTGTTGGCAGCAGCCAATGCCTGAGCTTCAGCTGCCTGTAATTGAGCCTTAGCAGTAGTCAGTGCATTCTGTGTAGTTTGCAGATCGAAGTTAGAAACGATGTTTTTATCGAAAAGCATTTTTTTACTTTCGTAGTTGAGCTGAGCGGTAGAAACCTGTGCTTTAGCCAATGCGACCTGTGCACGAGCCGATTCAAGTGCAGCCTGATATGGAACCTGATCAATAACGAACAAAGGCTGACCCTTCTTCACCACAGCCCCTTCGACAACCAGAACATCCATTAAGTGACCATCAACGCGCGGTATAATCTTAATATCCTGCTTACCACGAATGGCAGCCGAATAGGGATTGTCAAGTTTGACATCCGACGGTTTAATCTCCATCAACTTGTAATCAGCATTTACCTGATGATTGTTTTCTTTGTGGCAAGATGTCGCTATCATTATTCCCCCTAATGACAGAACATACATAATCTTTTTAATCGTCATATCTCTGTT
>JBOFIZ010000499.1:0-2920 GCA_051650425.1 Bacteroidales bacterium | reverse complement strand
AGTATCTCTAGCAATTCAGACGAAAAATCCATTACGGTAAACTCTGTTTCGGAAGAAACCATTTCGCGTAACTTATTAATAATTTGTTCATCATCATCCCGGCTGATTCCGACCGGAGACTTTTCTCCTGGCATGAATGGTGGAATTCCTTCAAGCAGAATATCAATGTTATCGCCATCAACTAATCTTCTGATTAGCATGACTTCTGTTCTAAGATTAAAGTGTTCGGCAAATTTAAGTCCATAATCTAACACAGACGATGCCGAATTATTGATACCCAGACAAATAATAATCTTTTCCATAGTAAGTTTGTGATTAATTGATTAATAATAAAACTCTGAATTATATGAATTTGTTTAATCTGAAAACTTAATTATAGTTATGGAACTTTCATTGTTTATACCAGCCTTATTAATGACTGTGGTCGAAGGAGCTGCTGTCATGATTGGTTTATTCTTTACTCTATATAAGAAGCTTCAGAATACAAAATTTATTTCATTTGTTTTTAGCTTTTCAGGAGGAATGATGTTGTTCGCAGCCTTCGTAAAGTTTTTTCCATCCGCATTGACTATATTTGAATCTCAGTATGCATATAAGACTGCTCTGTTTTTGTCCGGTATTGCCTTTTTCTGTGGACTTTTGATTACAGCTCCTTTAGATATTCTTATTTCACGCATGCAAAATACCAAAAACAAACCGCATATTGAATGTCATAGCAGGGCGAAACAAGAAACTCATATTTATATACTTCTCTTGTCATCTCTGATTTTTCATAATTTTCTTGAAGGGATTGCAACTTATATTTCTTTTTTTGATGGTAAAAATATTGCATTTATCGTAGTTGCATCTTTGGTGGCACATAATATTCCTGAGGGTGCAATCATATCCTTGCTGGTATATCGTAAAACAAAAAGTCGGATGAAAGCGATGAAATATTGCCTTTTAGCAGGTGTATCCGGACCATTAGGAGCTATGCTTACAGCTTTGGTTCTTCCGATTGATTTGTCGATTGAATATCTAGGCTTTATAAAAGCGGTATTAGCTGGTATATTAGTAAATACAGCTCTTGTAGAACTGATACTACCGAGTGCTTATGTTTTTAAGAAGCAGCATGTGTCAAAGAAAGGTATTGTGTTGGGTATGCTTTTTATGTATGTTTTGTTGATTATCTATTGAGATTGCTAATAGTCTTTCCCTGAAAATAGAATCGAATAAAAAAAGAGCTAAAACATACGTCTTGGGAACGTATGATTAGCTCTTTTTCAACTTAAACTATAAAAAACGATTGTTATATAGATTTCTCTATATTCCAGACAAAGGCTCTAAGGCCTAGTAGTTCATTGCGTTTATCCAGTCCATGTAACAGATTTAAAAGTGTATCAACCTTATCTGCGTCTACCATAGCAAGGATAGAGGAATTTAATGTTGGCCATGCATGGTTTCCGAAATGAGATTCACCCGTGTGAGATCCTCGTCCCTGAGTTTCCTCCCAAAAAGAAAAACCTTTAATGCCAAGCTCATCAAAAACTAAGATGATATCTTCTCTCAAAGCTTGATTGAATGATATAAATACTGCTTTCATATTTAAAATTACTTGTTGAGAGTTGTTGTTATTTAGATTTCAGCGATTCAAGTAAAGCAATTTCTGCTGCTGCTTTTCTCGCTTTTTTCTTCTCATCCCTTTGAGAGAAGAATGTATATACTACCGGTACAACTAATAGAGTAAGCATTGTTGAGAATGCCAATCCTCCGATAATAACGATAGCCATAGGACGCCACATCTCAGAACCTTCTGTTGGCATTACTGCCATTGGAATCATACCGAGAAGGGTCGTAGCTGTAGTCATTAACACAGGGCGTAAACGTGATTTACCTCCTGAAATTACAGCCTTGAATGTTTCATCGCCACGCTCTCTGTTCAGATTGATAAAGTCCACAAGAACAATACCATTTTTTACAACGATACCTACAAGCATAATTGCTCCGATTGCAGCTGTAATACCCAACGGTGTATTTGTAATGAACAGTGATAAAATCACACCAGTTAAAGCGAAAGGCAAAGAAAGCATGATAATGAATGGTGCCGAGAACGATTCAAACTGAGATGCCATTACAATGTATACCAGCAATATTACCATAAGGAGTAATACGCCAAGATCTGCAAAAGACTCTTGCTGATCTTCAAATGAACCACCGACTTTGATGCCGAAATCTGCAGGAACATCCATTTGTTTCAACTCTTTATTTACACCTGCTACCACCTCACTTAAAGGTGTACTCGGGGCAGAAATGGAAAGTGTCACGAAACGCTCACGGTTCTTTCTTTCGATCGAAGGAGGAGACATCACCTCTTTTACGTCTGCGATTTCCTTTACTTTTACACCTTTACCCTGGCTGTTGTAAACGATGATATTTTCGATATCTTCGATCGATTCACGATGTTTTTTACCGTATCTTACTACAATATCATACTCATCGCCGTCTTCGCGAAATTTCGAAGCAGTAAGACCATTAATTCTGTTACGTACATATTGTGCTGCAGTAGAATGAGGAATCCCTTGTATTGCCAGCTTTTTACGATCGAACACAACCTGATATTCAGGTTTGAAATCTTCGCGGCTGATCAAAACATCCGCAGCTCCTTGTACATTTTGCTCTACTCGTCTTTTCAGATCCTGAGCAAAAGCATTGGTACGATCAAAGTCATAACCGTAAATTTCGACATCAACGGTAGGGATACCCATACCTCCACCTTTACGTCCACCCGGATTTAACTCAATCGTTTTCAGTTCAGGGAACTGAGCCAGATCTGCACGCATAGAGTCCGTTAGTTGGAAAATCGAACGATCACGTTTACCCATGCTGCTGAATCTTGCATTCAGGTTGATAATGTGATCACCGTTATCCTGCATAACAACAG
>JBOFIZ010000498.1:0-1898 GCA_051650425.1 Bacteroidales bacterium | reverse complement strand
CTTCTTGAGCGACAACGAATTGAGTTGTTCCCATCATAAGGAAACCAGACATTGCTAGAATTGCAAATAACTTTTTCATCGTTCTTTAATTTTAGGTTTGTTTTATTGGTTTGTTACTATTTTAATTAATTTCTGCTTTTGGATCTGCTTCTGAATAACAGATTTGCGGAGTGAGGGGGATTCGAACCCCCGAAACGCTTTTGGCGTTTACACGCTTTCCAGGCGTGCCTCTTCAACCACTCGAGCACCACTCCCTTTAAATTTGAGCGGAAAAGTATAAATTTTATTTTATAATTCGCATACGATTCCGCCACAAATGTAAATAAATTTCTTTCTAATCTTACTTTCGATGTAAATCTTTTATTTCGAAAAACGAAAAAAACTGAACTTTTTTTGCTTTAAAGCATACTTTTTTGTTAGCTCATTTGCATTTTTGAAAAAGATCAGATGCATTTTTCGTAGTTGTTTTGGCGATTGTCTCCAAATCAACCTGATAGATCTCTGCCAGCTGTTTTGCGATAATCGGTATGTAAGATGGGTGATTCCTCTTCCCCCGATAGGGTACCGGTGTCAGATAGGGCGCATCAGTTTCCAATACAATCCGATCTAAGGATACCTTCTTTAAGGTCTCTCTCAACGTGGTGTTTTTGAAAGTAACGACTCCGTTTATTCCTAAATAAAAGTCACCTGCTTTCAATATTCGCTCTGCATCTTCAGGGCTTCCTCCAAAACTATGAAAGATGCCTCGTAATCCGTCGAATTGTGATACTACGTCCAGTGTTTCTTCGAGTGAATCACGTGTGTGAATGATTACCGGAAGGTCCAACTCCTTAGCCCATTGAAGTTGCGTAGAAAACGCCTTTTTTTGTTCTTCAAGAAGTTCTTTACTCCAATAAAGATCAATTCCGATTTCACCTATAGCACAATATTTATACTGCTTTAAATGAGCATTTATTATGTCTAGCTGTTTTTGATAATCTTTTTCAACACTTGTAGGGTGTAAACCCATCATAAGTTCAAAAAAGCCGGGGTTTCGTTCTTGCAATTTATGCATGGGTTCAATACTTGCCAAATCAACATTTGGTAAATATATTTTTTCTATGCCATTTGCTTGTGCATCCTTTATCACATCTTCGATATCGTCGATGTAATCATCTTGATATATATGTGAATGTGTATCAACAAATTTAATCATTTTGTTCAATTTAGAACTCTCTGTACATTAATTTTTCTGCTAAATTCTCTAAAGGAGCTGTTTTTTGCGCTTCTAACCCTAAATCTTGCAGATGTTGTATGGCTTGCTGGTAATATGTGTTCATTAAATCCTCTGCCATTTGTTTTACACCGATTTGGTTATAAAGCTCGGTTACAGCCTTGATTTTAACATCCCGTTCAAATTCAACAGCATTAATCCAGGTATTTAAATCCGCTTTTTGATGAGTATTTGCGTGCTGTAAAGCCTGGATTAGTAAATATGTTTTTTTATTACTTGTAATATCCCCACCTATGTTTTTCCCAAACTTTGCAGAATCGCCATATACATCTAGTAAGTCATCTTTCAGCTGGAAAGCCAAACCGATCGCTTCGCCGAATTTATAGATCGATTCTTGTTGTTTTATATCTGCTCCGCCGATGATAGCACCGATTTTAAGTGCACATCCTAAAAGGACAGCTGTTTTTAATCGGATCATTTCGATATATTCGGATGCCTCTACATCTGTGCGTGTTTCAAACTCCATATCGAATTGCTGTCCTTCGCATACTTCGAGTGCTGTTTTGGAAAACACATTTAGTACAGCAGGAAGCTTTTGAGGATTTGTTCCGGCTAAGTATTGATAGGCTACTATAAGCATCGCATCACCGGATAGAATAGCAGTGTTCTCATTCCATTTTTTATG
>JBOFIZ010000497.1:0-1657 GCA_051650425.1 Bacteroidales bacterium | reverse complement strand
AAGCGTTTACCAATGATCCAGCTGTAACCGTATCCAAGATTCACACCACCGTTATTCCCCTGATAGCGGTTCTTCTGAATATTTGCAGAGAAGAGTCCCGTTTTTGGGAAACCACCGATGTTGTATCGCATATATTGCACCCCCCCATAGAAATAATGCCCATTATTTATCTGACATAACCAGTAACGTGCTTCGGGTCGGAATAAAAAATGTCTGATTCGCATACTGCCATAGCTCCAGGGGTTATAAGATATTTCTGCTCCGATACTCCATTGACGGTTAAACGTATAGTTGATTCCTCCATTTAATGAACCTGTCAGTAAGAGAGGTAAATTTGTCTTCAGCGACCATTTTGATACATAATCCGGAACCGGAGTTTTGCTTAGTGAAAACGGAGCGTTTATCAGAGCCGGACTACCTGATATTATTGAATTCTGATGTATCGTAGATTTCTGTGCTGACAGATAAGGCAATACAGTATCTCTTGTTATTATACTCTCTTCAACCCTTTTTGCGGTAACAACTGATGGAGCGGGAATATCCTCTTTAATCAAATAATAGAATCCGGATTGATTTTTTAAAGTCAGGCCAGTCTGATTCAATAAGATAATTAGTGTTTCGTTTAAATTTCTCCGGGAATCAATTGTTTGGTTGCAAGGAATAATCCGGTTAGTTTGAGTCGGACTATACGATATTTTAATTTGATATACCTCTTCTACCTGTTTTAAAAGCATAGAAAGAGTGGACTTACTGGTATTTGCCATTGCCGAAAACAATGAACAGACCAGTAAGTAACTTAAAGTTAAGTACTTCATTTGCATTTATTTTTTATTTAAAAAGATAGATATAGCCATCTTTTTTTCTGCACTTTAATCCACAACATTCTGAAATAATAATCAAAGCCTGATCAAGATTATCTTCAGGGACTTTTCCTGTGAATAAATCGGATTTGCAAGCTGAGTCCAGGCGTATCTGACATTGATAGTGTATATTCAGATCTGTTGTAATTTTATCTAATGTTTCAGAATCATAGATTAGTTCTCTAATCTGAACTGGTTTTGCAAAATTATCCTCGGCCGATATAAAATCATAACCTGCCGCATTCACCCGAATTGTTTCATTCCCAAGCAGGTTCTTTGAAACAAGATTGTTGAAAACTCTGACATGTCCCTGTTCACAAGTAACTTCTGTGATTTTCCCCGTTTGGTTAATTTCGAAAATAGTTCCCAAAACGGCAACTGTAATATCAGGAGTATAAACCGTACAACTTCTTCCGGATTCAATATTGAATTTAGCACTCCCATTCAGATGCATTTTACGATTGAAAAACCATTGTATCCGATTATATGATAATGTCGATGCTGCCTTTAGAAGGGCCACAGATCCATCGGGCAATATAATTTTTTTTTCTGCCAGACTGGCTTCAATTGTCTTGTCTGCCAGATTATAAGCTGTTACAGAGCTTAGAAGCAAAATAAAAACTGACGCAGCAAGCTGTAAAAACCATTTATGTTGCTTTTCTCTACGTCGTTTAGAGGCATAAATCTCGAGTAGCTTAGTCCCTGTTTCAGCTTTACGTCTGAATGTCTCATTTGTAAAAGTTACCTTCTTTAAATCAGACCAATCTATATAGTCGTTTTCTTTCACGTAATATTCG
>JBOFIZ010000496.1:0-11639 GCA_051650425.1 Bacteroidales bacterium | reverse complement strand
ATTTGCAACCCGTAGTATAGAAAAAGAAGTACAAATTAAAAAATCACATAATTGTGGCTGATACTAAGTATATTTTCGTTACAGGCGGTGTTACCTCTTCGTTAGGTAAAGGTATTATCTCTGCATCTTTGGCTAAACTTCTTCAAGCCAGAGGTTATAGTGTTACAATCCAAAAATTCGATCCATATATCAATATAGATCCGGGTACGTTAAATCCATACGAACACGGAGAATGTTATGTTACAGAAGATGGACATGAAGCTGATTTGGATTTAGGTCACTATGAACGCTTTATTAATATCCCGACATCCCGAGCTAATAATATCACAACCGGACGTATCTATCAAAATGTAATTGAAAAAGAACGTCGTGGTGATTATTTAGGAAAAACAGTTCAAATCATCCCTCACATCACAGATGAAATCAAACGCAACGTTAAGCTTTTAGGCACTAAACATAAGTTTGACTTTGTAATTACTGAAATCGGTGGTACAGTAGGTGATATTGAATCGTTACCTTACCTTGAAAGTGTACGTCAGTTGCGTTGGGAGCTTGGTAAAAACTGCCTATGCATCCATCTGACTTACGTTCCATATATTGCTGCTGCAAAAGAATTAAAAACAAAACCTACTCAACATTCGGTAAAACAATTACAAGAGGTAGGTATTCAACCTGATATTTTGGTGTTACGTACAGAACACGAATTAACACAAGATGTCAGACGTAAAGTCGCTCTATTCTGTAATGTAGAACCAAATGCTGTAATTCAGTCTATTGACGTTCCTTCTATCTATTATGTTCCACTAAAAATGCAGGAACAAAAATTAGACGAGGTCGTTTTACAAAAAACAGGTATGCCAGTACACGAAGCACCTAATTTAGGTCCTTGGAAAACATTCCTAAATCGCATGACTGATGCTGATAAAATTGTTAAAATTGGATTAGTTGGTAAATATGTAGAACTGCCGGATGCTTATAAATCAATCAATGAATCTCTTTTCCAGGCTGCTACTTACAACGACTACAAACTTAAGCTCGTTTTCATTCACTCTGAAAAACTTACTGATGAAAATGCTGCTGAGAAATTAGGCGATATGGACGGAATACTAATTGCTCCGGGCTTCGGACAGAGAGGTATTGAAGGGAAATTCGTTGCTCTTAAATATGCACGTGAAAACAATATACCAACATTAGGTATCTGTTTAGGTATGCAATGCATGGTTATTGAATACGCTAGAAACGTTCTTGGCTACAAAGAAGCAAACTCTACTGAAATGGATATTAAAACTCCTTATAATGTTATCGACATTATGGAAGAGCAAAAAAATATCACTCACATGGGCGGAACTATGCGCTTAGGAGCTTATGACTGCGAGTTAAAAGAAGGATCTAAAGCTGCGAATGCTTATGGAAAAACAAGTATTTCCGAACGCCACCGCCACAGATTCGAATTTAATAACGAATACAAAGATGCTTTCGAGGCAGCTGGTATGAAGTGTGTCGGCATTAACCCGGATACAAACTTAGTTGAAGTGGTTGAAATTCCTGAATTGAAATGGTTCATCGGTGTACAATACCACCCTGAATATAACAGTACGGTATTAAACCCGAACCCATTATTTGTTAATTTCGTGAAAGCCGCAATCGAAAATATCAAAAAATAAGATTTACAAATAATATAAATCAACACTCAAACAGCTGTAAGTGTCTCTTTTGACGCTTACAGCTTTTATAACTAATTAAATAATGGATAAAAACACGATTATCGGTCTATTGATTATCGGAGCTATTCTTATTGGTTTTAACTGGCTAAATCGCCCAACTCCCGAACAGTTGGCTGAGATAAAGCGTGCTCAAGACTCAATAGCTCTTATAGAGAAAGACCAGCAAAAAGAATTTAAACAAGAGATCTCAGCTTTAAATCAGGCAACAGAAAATACACAAAACTTAGATTCTGCTCGTTTGAGTAGCCAATATGGTGCTTTTGCCCCTTTAACTAAAGGTACTGAAAAGCTGACTTCTTTAAACAATGGCGTTCTGAATTTGACTTTCAGCAACAAAGGAGGACGTATTTACAGTGCTGAACTGACTAAATACAAATCTCACGATTCTCTTCCTTTAATTCTTTTTGAAGGAAATGAGGCTCAATACAGTTTTACTTTCGAAACCCGTAATGGTCAGAAAATTAATACTGAAGAACTTTACTTTAACCCTATTGTTTCCGAAAACAAGGTAGTTATGCGTGCTGAAGTTTCTACAAATCAATCTATTGATTTTATCTACACACTTCAACCTGATAATTACATGATTAACTTCGACATTCAAGCTAAAGGCATGACCTCTGTATTAGCTCCGAATACTCGTAGTATGGAAATGTTCTGGTTCGAAAAACTAAGACAACAAGAGAAAGGTAGAAAATTCGAACAACGCTATGCAAATATCAACTATAAATTCAAGAACGAAAGTAGTGTTGAAACACTTAGCGAATCAAAAGATGAAACAAAAGAATTAAACGGAGATATACAATGGATTGGCTTCACTGATCAATTCTTCTCGTCTATTCTGATTTCTGACCAAGATATGAAATCTGTAGTTCTTCGTTCTTCAATGTTAGATCAGTCACCTAAATACTTAAAAGAATACGAAGCTACTGCTGAAGTTTTCTTCGACCCATCGGGAGCCAAAGAAACTCAATTCAACATGTATTTAGGACCTAATCACTACCCTACTTTAAGATCTTACGATAAAGATCGCTATACAGAAAACAAACTTAATCTGGATCGCGTAATTCCTTTAGGATGGGGTATTTTCAGATGGATCAATCAATTAATTGTTATCCCTGTGTTCAACTTCCTGGACAACTATATTGGCAGCTATGGTATCATCATTTTATTGCTAACTATTTTCATTAAAATGATTCTGTTCCCATTCACATATAAGTCTTACAAATCAACTGCTAAAATGCGTGTTTTACGTCCGCAAGTTGAAGAGATTAACAAGAAATATCCTGGTCAGGAAAATGCTATGGAGAGACAAAGGGCTACAATGAGCCTTTACAGCCGTGTAGGTGCAAGCCCGATGAGCGGATGTTTACCTATGTTACTTCAGATGCCTATTTTGTTTGCTATGTTCTCTTTCTTCCCTGCTTCGATCGAATTAAGACAACAAAGTTTCCTATGGGCTCCTGACTTGTCAACTTACGATTCTGTAATAAGCTGGAATGAACAAATTCCGATTATCTCAACATACTTTGGTAATCATTTAAGTCTATTCTGTTTATTGATGACTATTACGAATATTGTTTATACAAAATTCAATATGGATCAATCAAACACAGGACAAGAGCAAATGCCGGGAATGAAAGTTATGATGTACATCATGCCTTTAATGTTTTTATTTATTTTCAATGAATATGCAGCAGGTTTAAGTTATTATTACTTCATCTCAACATTGATCACAATCATTCAGACATTAGCTTTCCGTAAGTTTGTAAACGAAGATAAAATTTTAGCTCAACTTCACGAAAACGCCAAGAAACCTAAGAAAAAATCTGGTTTCATGGCTCGTTTAGAAGAAGCACAACGCATGCAACAACAAGCAATGCGCGACAAACAAGACAAAAAAGGCAAATAATAACAACCTCAAATTCATACCAAACGCTCGGTTCAAACACTGGACCGAGCGTTTTTTATTAAAAAATATTGATTATACCTCCTGCCAAAATTGCGCTTTAATCTTTTTGGCAGTAATTTTGTTATACAAAGTATTAAAGAACTATACTACAAAATTATAGATCATGACGGAACTGAAAATAAAACAGTTGTTCCGCAGACTTATTAATCAGATTATCAAGATAAAAAGACGCGATATGAACAAGAATGAAATGGATAATAAAGCTATCAATGAAGAGAAAGTAGAAAACTGCAATTGTCAAAACGAAGAAAATTGCGAAAATCAGTCAAACTGCGAAACTTCTGAAGAAAACACTTCAGACAATTTGGCAGCTCAAATTGAAGAGCTTCAAGCCAAAAATG
Source organism: Bacteroidales bacterium (assembly GCA_051650425.1). GTDB lineage: Bacteria > Bacteroidota > Bacteroidia > Bacteroidales > UBA7332 > UBA7332. The sequence goes on along the minus strand of JBOFIZ010000496.1, from coordinate 7,605 downwards.
CAGAATTAAACGATCAATATCTACGTTTACTGGCTGACTATGATAACTACCGCAAAAGAACATTACGCGAAAAAAGCGAATTGATTAAAAACGGTGGAGAATCAGCTCTTACATCTTTGCTTCCAGTAGTTGATGATTTTGAGCGTGCTATGGCTAATATCGAAAATGCTGCAGATCTGAATGCTGTTAAAGAAGGAATTGAACTAATCTATGGTAAATTCCTTACTTATCTAAATCAAAATCATGTAACAGAAATCGTTACTGAAAACATGCCTTTTGACACTGATTTACATGATGCTATTACCACAATCCCTGCACCAACCGAAGAGCTTAAAGGAAAGGTTGTTGATTGTATTCAAAAAGGATACAAACTAAATGATAAGGTAATTCGTTTCGCTAAAGTAGTCGTAGGAGAATAACAAATATGTCAACAAAAAGAGATTATTATGAAGTGCTGGGTGTTTCAAAAACAGCTACAGCAGACGAAATAAAGAAGGCTTATCGTAAAAAAGCTATTCAATTTCATCCTGATAAGAATCCGGGAAATAAAGAAGCTGAAGAAAACTTTAAAGAAGCAGCTGAAGCTTACGAAGTTCTAAGCGATGAAAACAAACGGGCTCGTTATGATCAGTTCGGTCACGCAGGAATGAATGGTGGCTCTGCTAGTGGCGGAGGATTTGGTGGTGGATTTGGTGGAGGTATGTCTATGGAAGACATCTTCTCTCAATTCGGCGATATCTTTGGCGGTCACTTTGGTGGTGGAAGCTTCGGGGGTTTTGGAGGTTTTGGAGGTGGCGGTCGTGCTCGTAACGTAAATCGGGGTAGCGATCTTCGCGTTAAAGTCAAATTAAGTTTAAAAGACATAGCTCACGGAGTTGAGAAAAAAATTAAAGTCAAGAAATATGTAGCTTGTACATATTGTAATGGTACAGGTGCGGAAAATGGCACAGCTCTTGAAACTTGTAAAACTTGTAATGGTACAGGTCAGGTTACAAAAATGCAACGTACTATTCTTGGAAATATACAAACTGCTGCTCCATGTCCTACTTGTCAGGGAGAAGGTAAAACAATTACAACTCCTTGTTCACACTGTAGTGGTGAAGGCATTGTATTAAAAGAAGAAGTCATGACTCTTAACATTCCTGCAGGTGTAGCTGACGGAATGCAATTATCCATGCGTGGTGGAGGTAACGCAGCACGCAGAGGTGGCGAAACAGGTGATCTTTTAATTCTAATTGAAGAGGAATCTCATCCTGAATTAATTCGCGATGACAATGATCTTATCTACAATTTGCTTCTATCTTTCCCTGATGCAGCTTTAGGCATAAGTGTCGAGGTACCTACTGTAGACGGTAAAGCAAAAGTTAAGATTGATGCCGGAACTCAACCAGGTAAGGTTCTTCGCTTAAGAGGCAAAGGATTACCTAGTCTTAATGGATATGGAACTGGTGATTTATTAGTAAATATCAGTATTTACGTTCCGGAAAATCTAAGTAATGAAGATAAGAAAGCTTTAGAGAATTTGAAAAAAGCAGAATCTTTCATTCCTACTAAAGAGAAAAAAGAAAGTTTCTTCAAAAAATTCAAACATCTTTTTGACTAAGCATTATCAATAAAAACTTAAAAAGGTTATCCTCAAGAATCTCTTAAGGATAACCTTTTTTTAATCTAACAAAACAAATAATGAAAAATGTATATGGTATCATAGATCAATTCTATAGAAATGAACCTGAGCTAAAAGATTTATTAATAAAGCATAGCCAGAAAGTAACTAATAAGGCTTTACATATTGCCGAAAGACATCTTGAATTAAATGCTGACAAGCAATTTCTTTTCGAAGCTGCTATGCTTCATGATATTGGAATCATACATACAAATGCACCTTCTATACTTTGCAATGGAACTGAGCCATATATAAAACATGGCATACTTGGCGCAGAAATGCTAAGATCATTAAATATGCCATTACACGCAAGAGTATGTGAAAGACATACAGGAACCGGACTTAAAAAGGAGGAAATTATAGCACGTAAACTTCCATTACCCGCATTAGACTTCATACCAGAAAGTATAGAAGAACAAATAATTTGTTATGCTGATAAGTTTTTTTCGAAATCAAAAAATGATCTCGAATTATCTTCTACCCAGGTATTAGAATCCATATCTAAATTTGGCAAAGAAGGTGTTGATGTTTTTCTTTATTGGGATAATTTATTCAAATAATCATATTTATTGATTTTTAATTGCATACTATAGTTTATTTTTATTAAATTGCAGGCTAATTTATTGATCCGTTAATTTATATGAAAAACACTATTACAAATAGTTGGAAGGCCTTACATCCTAATCATCAGAATTCGCCTACAGACTTCCATTACATAGCTATGGCAGAATCAATCTTATTACCTATTAAAGAGGGCTTCTTAATTACAAAACAAGAAGCCGAATGGATTGCATGCACTATCATCGGATATATAGAAGACAAGCTATCTAGCACTCAAGTATTTAATGCCTTTTGTCAATTACATTACTCATTTTATCAGACCTATATTCCATTTTATAAAACTAGTAACAGATACAGCCTGAAGAACATCAATAAATTAGATATAGCTTATCTCCTTTGGTCTGCATATACTCAAATAGGGCTAACTAACGGAGCGTTGCATTTAATTAGTCCACACGATTCCAAACTAATATCGATAGCAGAAAAGACATATCAGCTCACAAAAAAATACATTAAAAATAATTTTGAACTAAAGAATACGACTCTTTGGAATTATTATTTCAAAACAGCCAACGAAAATCATATCGAATTAATTAAGATAATATTAAGTATTACTAAACAAAATTACCTATTTACTACATACGAGGAGTTTTTAAGAATACATAAAATAAAGAATCCTGAAACTAAGATATTTCATTCATTGGAGTCATACAAACCTCTTATTATGGATAAATATCCTCACGAATGGTATGCCCTAATCTTAGAGGCACAACAGCATTCATTGGCTAAAGAAATAAAAGCAATGGAAATACGAGCTATAGAAGATTATTTATTTGAATTTTCCGACTTCAATGCTCAAGTATTCTCTCAGCAAAACAGACCTGATAAATATTATCACATCAGATTAAATAAACATATGGATATTACAAAACTAATACCTGGTGTTCATTACCTCAATAGCGCTTTATTGAAGTTCAAAGGTAACTGGGAACTATATCCACCTGTATCAATTAGCCGAAATAAAAAGCCTAGAATTGAAGCTGCGGAATTTGAAATCCCCAATACACAAGTTCTGATTAAAGGAACAAAGCTTCAGAATGATCATCTTAATCTTATTGAGAATAATTACTTTCGCGTATACGATTCTACACATGACATAATAAACCATTTCCATGATGATCCTTATAGACCGGATAACCTCAGCGAATTGCTTAAACAATATAATAATGATCCTTTGATACTCCATTGGATGGATGAAAATCATGGCTATTTAGTAATTCCGGAACTTAGCAAATATTTGGCAACTTCAAGGACAAATCAATCAAATATAATTCAGGAACTTATGTATTTTATAAAAAAAGCTCCGAAAATGATTCGTGTCATCACTTATAGCCTTATAGCCAGAGATCTTATTAAATTACCTGACTATAAATCAGAATTAAGTATGTTAAACTATAAAGACTTAAAAACAAACAAGAACTTTATGGTTTCATTTTTTAAACAAATCATTTAGCCAAAACTCATAAAAAAGGTCAGATATAAGATTATCAAAAAAAATATCTTCATCTTCGTGAATCAAAACAATAGATAATATATGATTGAATATAGAAAAACGCAGATGACTGATATAGTTCCTATTATGGAGATTATCAGAGAAGCTCAATGTTATTTCAAATCACAATGCATAGATCAATGGCAAAATGATTATCCGAATGAAAACACTTTCCGGACAGATATAGATTCCGGCAATAGTTACGTATTCATAGAGAATGATAAGATTATTGCTACAGCTATGATTTCATTCGATAAAGAACCAACATACGATCAAATTAAAGGGGAATGGCTGTCAGAAAACAGCTATGCTGTTATTCATCGTATAGCTGTAAAAAGCGAGATGAAAGGTAAGAATATTGCCGGAAAAATACTCGAATTTACTAAATGCCTTGCTTTGGATAATAATATACACAGCATTCGCATTGATACACATCGGGATAATTCATCTATGCAAAGAGTCATTACGAAGTTTGGGTTCTTTTATTGCGGACTGATCTATTTGAATGATGGAGCTGAAAGATTTGCATATCAATACAACTTTTAATCGATCCACTTCGCGCTCTTAATGAGGTTTAGAAATAGATTATATATTCTTTATCAGAATAGTCTTACAGGAAAACATTTTTCTTTATTTAATGTTATATGAATAAAGAAAATTGCTAACACTAAACCATCGTATATGAAAGCTAAAAATTTATTCGTTTTAATGGCTGCCGGTTTAACCCTTGCAGCTTGTGACGGAAACAAGAACAAATCTGATGATAACAACTCAAAAATAGAGCAAGAAGTAAAAGATGCTCAATTGATCGGTGACACAAACGAAAGAACATTTAAAGGGCTGTTTCCTTGCGCCGATTGCCCGGGCATCAAATACGAATTAGAACTCTGGAACGAAAACTATGCAACTAATGGCACATTCGAACTTGAAATGGATTACGAAGATCGAGACACAGACTTTAAACAAAAAGGTATTTGGGCAACACTTCCAACTGATTCAGCAGCTGTTATCTATGAACTAACACCAGATTCAGCCAATCAGCAGAAAATGTATTTCCTTTTTGAAAACAATAATAAGCTGACTATGCTTGATAGTGACAAAAAGAAAATTGACTCAAATCTGAATTACACATTAACTTTGGAGGATAAAGACATCGAAAAGAATTTCAAATAATAAAAAAAGCGGTGCGAATATCACATTCACTCCGCTTTTTTATTTATTATTTTTTTCTTGCTTCTGAATTCGACATAACCTACTATATCCACTGCAACTCCACATAAACAGGTCTATGATCGGAGGCATCTGGTTCCTCCAACACTTTCGATTTATTTATCGTAAAATCCAAGCCTTTAGGATAAGCAAAAATGTAATCAATCACTACATTTGGAGAATCAGCAGGATAAGTCGGGATCATACTATTACTTAACAAATCAGCCTGATCCTTCATATAATTAATTTCCCGGCTAATTGGTTCTGAATTAAAATCACCACAAATAAACGTAGGATTTACAGAAATTGATTTCAATGAGTCAATAATCATCTGACAAGAGATATATCTTTCTTTATCATCGAGTGATAAATGAGTTACCGCGATATTATATTGAGAAAATTCAACCCATAGCATACATCTTCGCTCATCAACACCCGGCAGTGAGTATATTTTTTTAGAACAAGGTTTTTCTTGACTTAACAAACCTATTCCATAAGCTCCACCATCAAACTCAATTGTTGGAGCAAATACAAAATGCATACCCAAACGTTGAGATAATTCTTCTCCGGTTGTAAAGCCTCCACTTCTCTGTGTTGCACTGTCTAATTCCTGAAGAGCTACAATCTGAGGTAATTTTTTTCTTATCACTTCGGCTGTACGATCAAAATCTATCACATTATCCATCCCTCTTCCTGTGCGTACATTATATGTCATTATTTTCAGGGTTCCTGTTAAATCTTCTGACTTATTCTTTTTACCCTCGCATAATACGAACAGGGCTAAGATAGCTACTAATACAAATAATATACTCCCTCTCATAATATTAAATTTATAATTATTAAATATATTTCCCTCTCTACAAAACCCAATTTCATTTCTCCGAACCAGAAGCAATACACAAATATACATAAATTTACATCAATACCCAAATCAGATCTGCTACTAAAAGCAGAAAAATCATACTTCGTAAACATTCCCGATCTAAATTAACATGCAATTGCAATGAGAATTACAATAGATTAAACAGTTGATAGACTGACTATGTAGATCACACGAAAATTAAACTATCAGCGCACAACGTAAAGCTTAAAGACTTGATTATCAACAAAACAATAATAGACATATAAACTACATAGCAATTATTATCTCAAAAAGAGAGTAACCGATTATGGTTGCTCTCTTTTTAACTTTCTAAATACTTGAAAAAGGTAGAACCTTTCACTATTGCTAGGATTTTCCCTTTAGGAATCTCACAATACTATATTGAGATAGCATAAGCCTATTTAAAGCAGTTGGATAATTATTCAACTATATTTTGTAAAAAGATAATTTCATTCAATGAATTTGATTACACATGCTTAAGAAAACCTTTCACGTTGTCTTTTTGCATATTATTGATGACTAATCGACACAACATTATCTAGATGATGCTACAATTATATAGTCGTTAATCATCATACAAACTATTTAACATCGTATCTTCTTATTATTAAATTATTCCAAAAATAGATTACTTATAAAATCATTAACTCTCTTTATAAAGAAAATGCTATCAGTAATTCTTCTTTATTATTTATCAGATCTGTGTCGTTTTGTAACTCTTAATGGGGAATGTATATTGACACCTTTCGGAGAACAATATCTTTATTGGTTAATATTAGTATGTGCTTATTTTTGGCTTGTAGAACTTTTCTTATACATTATTATTTTACGATATATATCAACACAAAAAGTTTCACTATGCATTTTTTGTATTACTGGTTATAGAATCCCTTTTATAAGTAAAACTCTAAATATCATCTTTAGAGTTATTATTTTTATTAGTTGGCTATTATCAGGATTTATACATATATTACACTATGCAATGTGTGCATTTCTTAAGTCTTCATCTTAGGCTAAAATGCTTTTAATACAAGTAGAGATCTATTCACCATTTAGCATATACTAGAATTAGAATAGAAAAACCGTATAGATTATACTGTTATCAATTATTTTTATTAGCAAAAAAGGGACTATTTCTTTCGAAATAATCCCTTAATCATTTGCTTAATAATTCAAATTATTCAGCAGTTTCTTCAGCCGGTGCTTCTTCTGTAGCTTCTTCAGCAGTTTCTTCTGCAGTAGCAGCAGCTAATTTAGCAGCAACAGCTTCAGCTTTTGCTTTGTTTACTTCAGCTTCTCTTTCAAGACGAGCTTTAAGATCAGCAGCTTTATCAGCAGCTAATTTAGATTTTACAGCATCTGTAGCAGCAGTTTTACCTGATTTCCAAGCTTCGAATCTCTCTTCAGCTTGTTCTGCAGTGAAAGCGCCTTTTTTCACACCACCTAAAAGGTGATTTTTCATCATAACACCTTCTTTAGACAAAATGCTTTTTGTAGTATCAGTTGGTTGAGCACCAGTTCCGATCCAATATAAAGCTCTATCGAAGTTTAATACAACTGTAGCAGGATTAGTGTTTGGGTTGTAAGAACCGATTTTCTCGATAAAACGACCGTCACGTTTAGCTCTGCTGTCTGCAACAACAATTTGGTAGAACGCATAACCTTTGCGTCCGTGTCTTTGCAATCTGATTTTAGTTGCCATGTAATTTTTTGTTTATTAATTGATTAAACTTATGC
>JBOFIZ010000495.1:0-2133 GCA_051650425.1 Bacteroidales bacterium | reverse complement strand
TAGCTCCAATTACCAAAATTTTTTTCATATCTGCACTATAGGCTTAAGTATCAAATTTCGGTGCATAGTTACTAAAAAAATTACAATTACAACTTAATAAATAAAGAATTTTGGGATGATATCCTAATTTATTGTCCGGTGTAAAAGGTATATTCCCGCTATTTCATATAGAATCTTAAAAATGAATCGGATACTCATATTCTTAATGCAATTGATGATAATGCTTTAGCTTTTACGGATGAGGGTCTGAAATAAAAAAAGGTTATCCGGAATTGTTGTATTTCCAGATAACCCTTTTATATAAGTATAAGCTTTTATAATCTTACTTAGCTACTTTTTCAAGACGTTTCATAATAGAGAAAATAAATGCAGCTGATAATAAACAGCAAACAATTAATACACCCCATAACATCCATAATTGCATGCCACCCCATAGATAACCGATTAATGCAACTAAGTAGTTACCAACAGCTGTTGCTGCAAGCCATCCACCTTGCATCATACCTTTGTATTGTGGAGGAGCTACGCGCGATACGAATGATAATCCCATCGGGCTAAGGAATAACTCAGCAATAGTCAAAGTGAAGTATGTTCCGATTAACCAGTTTGGAGAAACAAGTACATTACTTACACCTCCGGTTGCCTCTAATGAAGATGGAGTCGGAAGTCCCATTGATCCGATAGCCAATACAACGAATCCAATTGCAGCGATTAACATACCGATACCGATCTTACGTGGAGCTGAAGGTTCTTTGCCTCTGGATGCTAACCATGTAAAGAATCCTACTGAGATAGGAGTCATGATGATGATAAAGTATGGGTTGAATTGCTGGAAAATTTGCGGTGTAATATTAACGATATCGCTCATTTTGTCATAAGCAAAGTACGCTGCGATACTACCACAGATTGCAGCAGCAGCACCTAGTACTTTACCTCCCATTGCTTTTGCCTGGAAGAATGCAAGTAGTCCGTAGAATGCAATGATTGATAAAACCATTGTAATCAATGAGAATCCGAAGCGATCTGCGCCTGTCACAGTGTTAGCTGTATAGTCACGAGCAAAGAATGTCATTGTAAGACCATTTTGGTGGAATGACATCCAGAAGAAAATAACCACTGCGAAAACAAGAAGTAATGCGATAATTCTTTCTTTAGTCTCTGCAGGTGATAATAGACCTGTGTCGGCTGCTTTACCCGCTGCTTTATTGGCTGCAGCTTGTTGAAGAGCTGTAACATCAGCATGTTTATATGCAGCTCTGAATAAAGTGAAGATTAAAAGAGAAACAACCAGAGATCCGCAAGCTACTGCAAAACCATAGTTGTAAGCCTCAGATAATTTGTCGATATACATTTGTCCGAATGTAGCCAGATCAGCACTTGCGCCTGCTTGTTGAGCGTCAGCTAAAGTGGCGAATTGAGATATACCTTCCGGAGTAATGGTTCCGTTAGTCATTTGGTGAGCTAAAGATGGAATTTGAGCATTATAGAACAAGCCCGATTTAGCCAGGAAATAATCGCATACAGCCTGTGCAGCAGAAGGAGCAAAGAATGCACCGATATTGATACACATATAGAAAATACTGTATGCTAAGTCACGTTTAGAACTGTAGCGAGGATCATCGTAAAGGTTACCTACCAGTGCCTGAAGATTACCTTTAAAGAAACCGGTACCCAGGGCTATAAGTCCCAAAGCACCGAACATCATCATTTTTGCAGTTGTGTCGGTTCCGGTAGGGATAGCTAATAGTAAATATCCTAAGAACATTACTACGATACCAAGAATAATTGTTTTCCCATATCCCAATACACGGTCTGCAACCAAACCACCGATAAGAGGTAAGAAATAAACGAGTGCCAAGAAACTACCGAAGATAGTACTTGTCTGATCGGTTGTAAAACCGAATTTTGCTTGCATAAATAAAACGAAGATAGCAAGCATCGTATAGTAACCGAAGCGCTCGCCCATGTTCGCAAATGCAAGAACAAAGAGTCCTTTAGGATGTCCTTTTAACATTGTGTCCTTTGTTTAAAGATTATTAATTGATTAATTTGTTTAATGATTGAGTCCTGTACTAAAAATATGATATTAGTTTTTAAAGTACTTCCCGACCCAAATTTACACAAATTGTCATA
>JBOFIZ010000494.1:0-1058 GCA_051650425.1 Bacteroidales bacterium | reverse complement strand
AACAAATTCAAAGGCTGAAACAAATTTCTTTTCACAGCAGCCTTCTTGCTTCGTGCGTTTGGCAATGTAAAACTGGCCATACCAAATTTATCGGTATAGATACGAACGATGGATAATTTATCCGAATATTCAACAGTATTCAGGACAACTCCTTTGATTTGCTCAAACATGTTAGCTACTTATTTATTTTACAAAGATAAGAAGATTAGTTTGTAAAATAAATACGATATTTGCGCATAAATTCAAATAGCAATATATGGAAGAATTAACGTTAGCCACTCCGAGTCTTCTTTTTTCGGCAGTCTCTTTAATAATGTTAGCTTATACAAACCGCTTTCTTTCTTATGCACAAGTGATACGTAATCTGAAAAAAGAATTCAAAGATACGAGTAATCCGGTTGCGAAAGCCCAGATAGACAATTTGCGAGAACGCCTTTACCTAACCAGATCAATGCAGATATTAGGCATTACCAGTCTATTACTTTGTGTTGCCTGCATGTTTTTTATATATATCCACCTGATGACGATCGCCATATGGGTATTTGGGATAGCACTGCTGTTTCTGATTATCTCTCTGGCTCTATCTATTAAGGAAATTGTTATCTCAGCTAAAGCTCTCGAGCTACATTTAGAAGATATAGAAACGAAAAAATAAACTTTTTTCTATATTTGTGTTTATATTGATGTAAAAACGATACTTACAACATGAAAAAAACAATTATCCTTGCAGGTCTTTTGATTTTGATATCGGCATGTACTTCTATTCCTATTTCCGGAAGGAAGCAACTACTTTTAGTTTCTGATGCGGAAGTATTAGCTTTAAGCAAACAAAGCTTCTCCAGTTATATGGCTAAATCTACGCCATCCTCCAACAAAGTGAATAGTGTAATGGTTGAAAGGTGCGGCAAGCGTATAGCCAGTGCTGTTGAAAAGTATCTGAATTCGCAAGGACTCTCCTCTGAAGTTAATAACTTCAACTGGGAGTTTCATTTAGTAAAAGACCCTACACCAAATGCTTTTTGTATGCCCGGAGGCAAAATCGTCATCAATGAAGGGAT
>JBOFIZ010000493.1:0-2322 GCA_051650425.1 Bacteroidales bacterium | reverse complement strand
CTACAGAACTTCAGAAGTTGGAGAAAAAATCATTGGTTACCTTCATTTACGCTGGGAAACCAACGGCAGAGTTCCGTAAAAAAATGGGTAGTGAAACTCGTATTCAGTTGAACGATAAATTCGCTGAAGTGAGCGAAATCCAGGATTACATTGCGCAAGAGCGTCAAAGTATGAAGGAAGAAGATCAACCATTAATGACTGTATCTATGAAAGTAGATGCTGAAACTAAAATGGGTGTGATCGTTGATATTAAGCAGGCATTGCGTGAAGCACAAGCTCTTAAAATCAACTACTCGGCTATTAGCAAAAACTAATCGCAATTTCACATATAAAAAAGCTGTTCTCCGGAACAGCTTTTTTTATCTCAATTTGTATAATTATTATAATTCCCTGAAAAACCAGCCTTATTTCTTACAAATTCATTTCTTCTTTACTATATTTGTATATAACTATAACGAAAAAACCTATGGCTTCTTTTCAATTAGACAATTTGGATGTTAAAATCCTTCGAATCATTATTGGCAATGCACGTGTTCCGTTCCTGGAAGTTGCACGTGAATGCGGAGTTTCCGGTGCAGCCATACATCAACGTGTGCAAAAGCTGATTAATATGGGAGTCATTACTGGCTCCGAGTTTACGATTGAACCGTCTAAAGTAGGTTATGAGACCTGCACTTTTATGGGATTATACCTGAAAGATCCTAGCCGGTTTTCCGAAGTTGTTGATGCTCTTTTCCAAATACCAGAAGTGTTGGAATGCCATTACACTACAGGTAAATATGATCTTTTCATAAAGATATATGCCCGAAACAATCAACACTTACTTGAAATCATACATACAAAACTTCAACCGTTAGGTTTGTCCGGTACTGAATCTTTGATATCTTTCAAAGAAGCATTCAAAAGACAATTGCCTATTCCGGATGCACCCAAAGAAGACTAAACTTACACTTCAGAAGTAACAAGAAATCTGAGTTTTCAACAATTTGTTAATAACTTATCCTTATAAACAATTTGTTGAAAACTCTTTTTTATTGGCAAAAAACATGCATCTACCCTATTATCAAAGACTTAAACTATGTTTAAAGCGGATAAACAGAAGAGTATCCGGAATCGCATATCGCACAAATACATTATCTTTGCACTTAAATAAAAAGATTTGTCGGTGAGACAGATTTAAAGCCTAATAAATGAGTAAGAAAAAGATTCGTAAGATAGAGCTTCTTGCCCCGGCTAAGAATGCCGAAATAGGTATAGAAGCGATTATTCACGGAGCTGATGCCGTATATATCGGAGCTCCCAAATTCGGAGCCAGAGCTGCAGCAGGAAATTCATTAGAAGAAATCACCAAATTAGCCCAATTTGCCAAACAATACCGAGCTCGTGTATTCGTAGCTCTCAATACGATTCTTGAAGACAAGGATCTAAAAGAGGCGGAAACAATGATTTGGGATTTATATAAAGCAGGAGTTGATGCAGTTATCATCCAGGACATGGGTATTCTATCCTTAGACCTCCCTCCTATCGAACTACATGCAAGCACACAAACAGACAACCGTACTTTAGATAAAGTCAGAGAACTGGAAAATGCTGGTTTCTCGCAAATCGTCTTAGCGCGCGAATTGCCTCTATCCGAAATTGCACATATCTGCAGCGAAGTTAAAACACCAATCGAGGTATTTATCCACGGAGCATTATGTGTAAGCTACAGCGGACAATGTTTCGTCAGTCAGGCCTTACATAGCCGGAGTGCCAATCGCGGCGCTTGCTCTCAAATTTGTCGTTTGCCATTCGATTTGATTGACGCAAACGGTACGGCAATTCTTCGAAATAAGCATTTACTTTCGATGAAAGATATGAATCGTTCCGATAAGTTGGAAGAAATGTTAGATGCAGGAGTAACTTCATTAAAGATCGAAGGTCGATTAAAAGACATGTCTTATGTGAAGAACATCGTTGCTTTTTACCGTAAGAAGCTGGATGAAATTTTCAGCAGACGTCCTGATGAATTTATGGCAGCTTCTTCTGGCAAGTCAGCCTTTGACTTCAATCCCAATCCGCATAAAAGCTTTAGCCGCGGTTTTACGGATTATTTTGACATCAATGGCAAGAATCCACACTATAACTTCGAAACACCAAAATCATTAGGTGAACCGGTCGGAACAATCAAGTTTGTAGAAAAAGGAAGTATTGTTGTCGCTGGTACAACAGTATTAAACAATGGAGACGGATTTTGTTTCATCAATGACCGGGAAGAATTTTTCGGATTCCGCGCGAATCGCGTCGAAGATAATCGCATATTCCTTTCACCCGAAATGAAAG
>JBOFIZ010000492.1:0-1075 GCA_051650425.1 Bacteroidales bacterium | reverse complement strand
ATTCTTGATCCGGAAGTTACCTATTCGTTACCTGAATTCCAAATCGCCTGTGGTGTTGTCGATACATTTGTACACGTCGTGGAGCAATACTTAACTATCCCTGTTGGTACAAAATTGATGGATCGTTGGGCTGAAGGTATTTTGCAGACGCTTGTTGAAATTGCACCTGAACTTCGCAAAAATAATCATGATTATGAAACGATGAGCGAATTTATGTTATCTGCTACAATGGGCTTAAATGGTTTTATTGCAATGGGGGTTGCTGAGGATTGGACGACTCATATGATTGGTCACGAACTTACAGCCCTTCATGGTTTAACTCACGGTGCTACTCTCGCTATTGTTTACCCGGCTGTTCTTCGAGTGATGAAAGAGCAAAAATCGGAAAAACTACTACAGTACGGCAAACGTGTTTGGGGAGTAGATAACATCGATAGTGCTATTGAGAAGACTGAAAATTTCTTTCGTGAGATGGGACTTCCGACTCGCCTTACAGAAGTTAATGTAGGCGATGAAACAATCTCGGAAATCACTCGCAGATTTGCAGAGCGTGGTACCATGCTTGGCGAGTGTGGAAACATAACACCGGAAGTAGTTACTCAAATCTTGAATAGCGCAAAATAATACGTCTTATTTGTCAGCCTGAAAAAGATGTTCGAATACAAAAAAAATCAATCCTGTAATTCACCAGATATGAATTCACAGGATTGATTTTATCTATTTGATTACTTCGCAAGTAAAGTATCTATTTGGTGTATTACTTCACCCTGGTTATACATCTCCAGATTATCATTGACAACATTTGCTTCCTTATCAAGAAGCATATAGCGAGGAATTCCCGATATATTGTATTCTGCCTTCAGGGTGATCCACTCATCATCTGTGAGAGTAATAAACTCACCTTCTATATTATTTTCTTTAATAAACGCTTCACGCTTATCTTTAGGCGAATCTTTCTCAGTTGTAAAATAAACAAACTTCACCGATTTATCTTTTAAAGCATCCTTTATTTGATAACTGTTTTTTATTCCACTTTTACATGGAGCACACCACATCGCCCAAAAGTCAAGTACAA
>JBOFIZ010000491.1:0-7473 GCA_051650425.1 Bacteroidales bacterium | reverse complement strand
GTTCAATATACCTATTGTGCTTGTACTACTTTTGTTTATATATAAATCTTGTTGAGATTATCTTTATTTGAAAAGATTCGCAATCAACTCCCCGACTCGCTCGTCGTTTTGTTTCTCGATTGCGGTTGCAAAAGTAGAGCCAATTATTCATTCACGCAAGTTTTTCGGAAAACTTTTTTCACTCAACTCGAGCATAAAACATATACATTGTTGAAAATCAACAATATTACAAATATCACGTTTGCATTATTTAACTACTTGTTATTATATGAACTGTCCTTTTTTTTAATTAAAGCAATTCTAAGCGACACTCAACAGAGTTAAACAAAACGCTCCCTACGTTGTAAATTCAACATTGCGATCAAAACTGATATTATACTACCTATCGATAAAATAAGTCTGTTTTTCACAATTACTGAATTCCATATTACCGGATTCATGCCATTAGGCTCTTTATATGGATTTAGGAAAATATCCCACATATTATTATTAATAATATCCATATTACTCAGAACGAAAAACATTAATCCGATCAGAATCATTATTACCGCTGTTCCACTCCCACTTCTGACTATCGTTGAAAGCATGAACGCCAGATTACCTAAAAACAGAATTGGCAAGAATACACTAAAAGTCATTTGAACTATATTCACTTTATAAAGAAGTATAGAGCCTATATACGTAAATCCAAAAAGTAAAATACAAACTAATATGTAAACAAAGATCAATCTGATCAGCCAAACTTTGAATCGATAGTTAGGTATCCCGAAAATAATCTCCATCATTTTAGCATCCTCATCATTTTGTATACTAAATGTAGTTGGATAAAATATTAATAGGATCCCGGGGAATAATAATAGTCTATAGAGTAAAGCTGGCTCTAACTTTGTCACATCCCACGCCGAAATAAACATTGTGCCTAAAAAGACAAGTAATGCCGTAAGTAGAAACCAGATGAATTTATTAGCAAAAATAATTTCGGTATTACACTTCAACAAGGGCCCTAAGACAGAGCCTAAATTTCGTATTTTCATATTCAAATATTCTTAAGCATACACAAATATGCATCTTCTAAATTAGGTTCTACTCTCACTGCATTTTCATAAGGCGAATCAACTGCAATATAGCGCACTTTAATTAAATCATCCTCCTGAATATGATGAACGACACAACTAACATCCAGTTTAGATTCAAACTCTTCTGTTGAGATTGTGAATAACCAGACTTTATCAGTTGCAAAGTGAATCATTTCTTTAGGATCTCCAAAATAACCTAACTCACCTTTATTAATAATTGCAACCTGATTACATG
This sequence comes from Bacteroidales bacterium, assembly GCA_051650425.1. Lineage (GTDB taxonomy): Bacteria > Bacteroidota > Bacteroidia > Bacteroidales > UBA7332 > UBA7332. The sequence continues at coordinate 6,162 of JBOFIZ010000491.1, read as the reverse complement.
AGCTTGAAATATCCTCAATGATATGAGTAGAGAAAATAACGATCCTATCCCGACTCAAGTCTACTAAAAGATTTCTGAAACGGATTCGTTCACGTGGATCCAAGCCAGCAGTTGGTTCATCGACTACTAAAATACGAGGAAGATTTAGCAGAATTAACGCTATTCCAATTCGTTGTTTCATCCCGCCGGAGAAAGAACCTATTTTCTTATTCCTGTTATCATACATATGAACAGCTTTCAAAACATAGTCTAAACGTTCATTTCTGACTTTAGGATCAGTAATACCTTTCAGAATCGCTTCATAATTCAAAAAGTCCCAAGCTGACATATTCTCATACATACCAAACTCCTGAGGTAAGAACCCTATTAATCCCTGAAGCTCTTCTCTATAATCTTTTGTATTAAAATTATTGATATAAATAGTACCATAACTTTGTTCCAATATTCCACATATTATACGCATAAATGTAGATTTCCCTGCACCATTAGGTCCGAGCAATCCAAACATTCCTGTTTTAATTTCAAAAGACACTCCCCGTAATGCTTTAAACGGCTTGTGTTTTTTACCTAATACCGGAATACTTTTTACTATTCTAAAATAAGCTCTACGTATTGAAACAAATCGACCCTGTAATCTTTCTATATTTATATTTTGGGAATATAAATAATCAGATGTGCGAACGATATTTAGAATCAAATACCATATAATAAGAGTCAAAATAGCCATTCCCGTTGCCCCGGTTTGTCTCCACATCTGACCACAAAGAATAATAGGTAGCATCCATTTACAGAAGCCCTTAAAGCGATTAAACCATTTATTGCTCAACTCCTTATTATCTCTATAGTTACCTATTTGCTTTAGAAAATGTATAAACATTATATAAAGCGAGATTGAAAACAACAAAACCCAAAATGTCTTTTCCAGAAAGAAATAATTCAGGTAAAAGACAAATGAGGCTATCGCATACTGCCAGCTACCACGAAGGAAATCCAGTTTTGAATGATATTCATTTTGAATCCCCAAGCGTTTACGCAAGTTTATCCCACTATTCCACTGTCTGATAAACAAAGAAGGGCGATCATAGATTTTAACCAGATTTTCAATCCGGATTAATATTGACTCATCGCCATCAATAAGTTTCTCATTGGCTTTTCTCAATGAATTAAGAATAAAATAAGTCGCTCCCGGAATGAGTAAGGTCAACGCAAACAAAGCTACACATTGATAAAACAAACCTGAAACCTCAAAATATATATAGGAAACTCCTAATAGATAAATGATCGCATGAGTTAGATAAATCGATTTATCTAACCTAACATACCAATGTAGAGTATTTTCCAAGCCAATACAAACAGTTGGAATCATTATTAATGTCAGCAAAGCAGAGCAAGCTAACCCTCCGATTACTGTAATTGCAAAAGGAGCCCCAATTACTCCTGCGTACTCAGTATCACCCAGTGCAATAGGCAACATAGCGACAATCGTTGTTACAGATGTAATCAAAATAGGACGCATACGCGAAACACCAGCTAAAATCAGAGCCCGGTTACGAGAAATACCTCTATGTCTTAAAATATTAGAGTAGTCTATCAGTATAATCCCGTTATTAACCACAACACCCAGCAGAATAAGGAATCCTGTCAAAGCATTCGCATTCATAATACTATTATCTGATAATAGTAAAGCCAATAAAGACCCAATAGCAGCAAGGGGAATCGTAAAGATTAAAACAAATGGAGTAAATACCGATTCGAAAACAGCTGCAAGAATCATGAAAATCAAAATAAATGCTGCTACAATCAAGAATTTAAAATCCGCAAATTCATCTTCTTCCTCTATCATCTCCAATGCGACACCTGCAGGTAAATTATAACTAGCAACCAGAGATTTTATTCTATCAGTATATTCGTTTAAAATATCTTCTGATGCTTTATCTTCATATTTATATCCATAATATAAGCCAATCTCTTTTTCTTTATTCTTTCGGGTTATGTTAGAAACTCCCTGAGATTTAAACACTGTAGCCAATTCGTCAATTTCTTTCGTCACACCCGAAGCACTGACAACCTGTATTTGTTTAAGCTCATCTATCGTTTTTTCTTTCGCGATCTGTTCCTCTTGAACTTTATCCTCATTTTCACGAATAATAATATCATAATCTGTGTCATCTATTCTTATTGATGTTCCGCTTGAAAAATTACGATTCATCGACATGAGTCCATTACCGATATTGCCTTTACTTATTCCATAAGAATCCAATAAGATAGCATCAAATAGAAGATGTAATTCTGGTTGCTTTCCTTGATTAGACAAAGAGCTCCAACTAATAAAATCAATGTTTTTCACCTGATAAAGCAGATCATCAGCAACAATCTGCAACAGATCATAATTATTTCCTTTTATCAAAATACCTTTTGAGCTACCTCCGGCACCTAACATACGCATCATTTGGGACATCCCATTCATTGCTCCATTCGATTGACTACCCGAATGAGCTTCTTTTATATTTATTGAAGATATTCTGCTTCTCGGAATCTTCTGAAGTATCTCATTGCGTATTACAGCTATTTTCCGTTTACCGATTTTTTCAAAATCATCCTTTAAGATAACTGTAATGTTAATTTTATTTTCCGACACATTCGAAACGATATCCTTTGCCTCTGGTATTTCCAGTAAACGCTCTTCATACATACGACTGATCGTGTTTGTTTCTTCCAGTGAACTTCCCAAATTAGTAGCAAGATCTATTCCTATTGAATTGGATTTTACAGTCTTAGCAGGATTAAACGTCAACGTTATATTAACAGCAATTACCAAAATTAACAGAAATAATGCGCCAATAGTCGTTGTAAAAGGATTACGCATGCATGTTTTCAGCAACACCAAATAAATTTGTGTCGGACGCTGAGTTACAGATATCTTTTCATAAAATGAGCTATTTCCTTTATTCGCTTTCAGCATGAGATATGTTGTCATGGGCACAAACAACAAAGCTACCAATAAGGATATTCCTAAAGTAGAAATAATTGACACACCGATTTGATATCCCAACATTTGAATCAGGTAATTATCCGAGAATACAAATGGAAGAAATACCGTAATCGTTGTAAGAGTTGATGCAAAAATAGACCTCCATACCTCCTTGGTTCCATTTGTTACAGCCTTTTCTGCCGGATATCCTAAAGCAGACAAACGATAAATATTCTCCAACACTACAATACTATTATCCAAAAGCATTCCGATCGCCAGAGCCATACCTACCAAAGAAAAACTATTGATCGATACTCCTAATGCATAGAAAATATTAAATGCTGTCAGAATAGACAACGGTATAGATAACGCAATAATTATAACTAAACGCAAATTCTTAAGAAAGAACCATAGGATTATAACAGCCAGTATACCACCTATTATGGCAGACCAGCTGATTTCCTTGAGGTTTTTCTCCATAACCTCTGCTGTATTACTTTGAACTACAATTTCGACACCCTGCGGTTTTAATTTCTCATTCAAAGTATCTATCGTATCTGTTATTCTATGAGACAGTTCTATTATATTGCTTTGTGCATCATTCGTCACCGCACACGAAATTGACTCCATTCCATTTACCCTACTATATGAAACCTCTTCCTTAAAATCAAAGAAGATAGTTGCGATATCTTTCAACAGGACAGAATTTGCTGCTACAACAATATTTTCCAACTCCGAGAGTTGTTCATACTCCGCATCAACATGTACAAATAGTTTCTGTTCATTGTCTGTCACATTACCTACAAAAGTCCGCGACTGAGAATAATTCCTGATAGCCGTACTTATCTGTTCAGGTGTCAGTCCATATGCTTTACAGACTTCTTTATCCAGACAAACTTCAATCGCTTTTTGTCTTCCACCAAATAAGTTAACAGAAGCTACCCCATCAATATTTTCTAATTGAGATTTTGCTTTCTCCTCAAAAATATTTCGAATACGATCCACACCTCCTTCACCTCTGATTTGAAGCATCATAAAATTCCCCGACATCGATCCATCCATTCCTTTTTGGACCGATGCTTTTATTCCATCAGGAAGCGTAGAAGAAATTGCATTAATCTTCTCCTGTAATTTTATTGAGGCATATTTTAAATTTGTCCGTTTTTTCAGTTTAATCTGGACATTACCTCCATTTGAGTTGGCTTTTGATTCTATTGATTCAATACCATCAAGCTGGCTAATTACACCTTCTATGGGTATAATAACCTGATTTTCCATATATGCTGGATCGACCGTACCGGATGAAGACACCTGAACATAAAGAACAGGGAGTTCAGCATTCGGCAATAACTCCAGCTTTAACTCTCTGTATGATATATAACCCAAGACAGCAAAAGCCAGGAATAACATAAAGATCGTTATCACTCTATTGACGATAAACTTCATACAGAACCTCTCCTTCTTCGTTTAATATTCTCGAATGTCAAATACAAACACGGTATAACAATCAGACTCATAGCCGTCGAAGAAATCAAACCTCCAATTACCGCAATTGCCATCGGAGCACGTAAAGCCGCTCCATCACCAAATCCGAACGTCAATGGTAGCAGAGCGAGTATTGTCGTAATGGTTGTCATAAATATAGGTCGAATCCTTTGTTCACCGGCTTGAACAATAATATCAGTCAAAGAACGGTCTGATAATTTCAGTTGATTCATTCGGTCTACAAGCAGAATCGAATTATTCACAGCAATACCGACTAACATAACGATTCCAATTACACCCATTATATTAACAGTTGTATTCGTAATAAAGAAACCCACTATCGCACCAACAACAGCCAAAGGAATCGTCAATAAAATTGTAAATGGATGTAATAATGATTCAAATTGCGAAGCAAGCACCATATAAACCAAAGCAATCGAAAGCAAAAGCGTAAAGAGCATACTTCGCATAGCTTCTTTTCTTTTTTGTTCCTGGCCGCCTAAATTTATCGAATAATTAGCCGGAACCTTAATCTGATTTATGCCATTATTTACCAATACCGATGCCTCTTCCAAAGAAATACCCTCATTTATATTAGCCATTACTTTACCTAACCGCACTTGATTGCGACGAATTATTTCTTTTGGAGAAAGCGTTTTCTCAATTTGTGCAATCTCAGACAGACTGAACTCTTTATCTCCGCTTTGAATACGAATATTATTCAAATCTGCCAACTCCACATCTGGTAGACGAATTTCGATATTACGGCTCTCCCCGTCATAATCAATCATACCCGATGATTTCCCCGAAAGTTGTTGCTTAATCTGTTCAATAACCGAAGCTATCGAAAGATTATACATACCAGCCATTCTCCTGTCCAGTGTTATAGACACCTCCGGATTTCCATTTTCTATTGAAGTCGTCACATTATACAGATCCTTAATCGTATTTAACTGAGCCTTTATAGCCTCAGTCAAACGCTCAATTTCTTTTAATTCTTCTCCCTTCACCTCAACAATAACAGGACTTTCTTCTTCATCAAGCATGCTACTCAATATCATGTCCTCTTGCTTATAATTCACCTCAACACCTTCTATCTGATCAGTCAATAAAGCCAGTTGATTTATTACCTCATCCGTATTTAGCTTCTCATTTTGTAATGCCACCTTGATAAATGCCGTATTTTCACCTTCAAAAACAGCCTTCTGATCTCCTGTACTTTTACCTATATGCGAATAGATCAAACAAGAAGAATCACCCACCACAGAATGAATTAATTTCTCCAGGCTTTCGACCGTCGATACTGTTCGATCAATCTGCATCCCATCCTGCAATTTAACCTCTATCGTAAAAGTTGAATTCTCCGTTTTAGGTATGAATTCCGTTTTCAATAAAGGAATACAAGCAAAAGTCACAATCAATACAGCCAGAGAGATAAGCAAGACAATCCCTTTTTTGTCTAAAACCAAACGTAGAAAACGGCCATAACCATTAAACTGGATCGATGAATCCTTTGCTTTTTGTTTCTGTACTTTTCTTTTTCCGATCAGTTTCGTGTAAAGCATCGGAATTATAAAAATTGCAACAAATAAAGACGATAATAACGAAAATGCAACTGTCCATGCCTGATCCTTAAACAATTCACCCGAAGCACCATGCATATATACGATCGGAAGAAATACAACAATTGTTGTCAGTGTTGAAGC
>JBOFIZ010000490.1:0-1809 GCA_051650425.1 Bacteroidales bacterium | reverse complement strand
TCAGGTTGATAATGTGATCACCGTTATCCTGCATAACAACAGCAAAGATATTGTCATCATCAGCTGTACCTAAAGTGTAGTTAAGAGCTTCAATCTCCGGATATTTTTCTTTCCAAAGTTCGGCAATACGTTTTGCTGTTTCTTTTGTGATTTCAACACGTGTACCTGTTTCGAGTTTCAAAACACCACTCATCTGTGCATTATCAGAAGGAGGGAAGAATTCGGTAGCTAAAGATTTACCCATTACAAGACTCATGATAAACAGAAGCACGGCACCTGTAATCGTGATTAATCTGCGACGTAAAACTAAACGTAATGTACGTTCATAGAAATTATCTAGCCAATCAAGGATTTTCTCAATCGGACCATATAAGATCATAAATATTTTAGATCTTCCCGGATCTTGTTTCAATAATTGAGAACATAGCATCGGTGTCAGTGTCAAGGCCGCGATTGTAGAGAAACAGATAATGATCGTTACCATCCATCCGAGTGGTTTAAACATCAGACCGGCCATACCTGTAACCAGTGTTAATGGGAAGAATACGGCAGCTACTGTTAAAGTTGTTGCGATTACAGCAACACCCACTTCGTTTGTTCCGTAAATTGCAGCTTGCTTCGGAGGAGAACCTCTTTCAATATGTGAAGTAATATTTTCAAGTACTACAATCGCATCATCCACAACCATACCGATCGCGATCGAAAGGGAAGAAAGGGTGATGACGTTCAGAGTATTATCGGATGCAAGCAGATAAACAAAGGATGCAACTAACGATACAGGAATTGTCAATACAATAATAAATGTGGCACGCCATCTTCCAAGGAAGAAGATTACGACAAGCACAACGAATAAGAATGCATAGAATACAGTTGAAGTTAAACCTGCGATACTATTCTTGATACTGTCGGAAGTATCCATAAGGATGCTGATTTTTACATCCGGAGGAAGATTCTTCTGAATTTCAGGAAGGGCTGCTTTTACTTTATCAGCAATCTCAACCGTGTTAGCTCCTGATTGTTTAAGAATTACAATTGACGCACCCTGGATACCATTTGTGTAAGATTCTTCAATTTTATCGCGGCTTGTATCTTTAACCTCTGCAATATCACTTAATTTGACTGCACGGTCCTGATTAGCCAATACAATGATATCTTTGATTTCATCACTCTCGATGAACTCACCCTGTACACGTAAAGAATAGGTGTCAGAACCGATATCTAATCGTCCACCCGGTAAGTTCATGTTTTCAGAAGAAATGATCTGTCCGATTTGTTCTATCGAAAGATTATAAGCCTCTAATTTCTTAGGATCCAGATTAACCTCAACAATACGTTGCGGTGCTCCGGAAATAGAAACAGAACCAACACCATTAATACGGTTAAGTGCGTTGGCAACGCGATCATCCAAAATCTTATAAAGTGCCGGAAGACTTTCTTTCGATTCAACTGAAAGAATAACTACCGGAATCATGTTTGTACTGAATCGGAAGATCGTTGGTTGCCCGGCTCCGTCCGGTAGCTGAGAACGGTACATGTCCAATTTGTCACGCACATCGTTAACAGCAACATCCAGGTCTGTACCCCATTCGTACTCTAATGTGATTACAGAAAAGTTTTCCATTGACTTAGAGCTTAACTCTTTCAGGTCGTCAACGGTATTTAATCCATCCTCCATTAATCGGGTAACGTTTGTTTCAACGTCTGATGCGTTGGCACCCGGATAAGGAGTCATAATCATTAACTGATTTGATTCAAAATCGGGAAGAAGGTCTATCGATAGCTTCGATAGTGAATATAGTCCGAAAACAA
>JBOFIZ010000489.1:0-1272 GCA_051650425.1 Bacteroidales bacterium | reverse complement strand
GGATCTTTGCCAGCACGTAAAATGGGTATCTATATGGGTATATTTAATTTCTTCATTACTATACCACAAATTATAAATGGTATTGTAGGAGGTCCTATAGTTAAGAGATTCTATAATTCTGAATCAATTTACTCTCTTGTAGTTGCAGGTATTTGCCTGTTCGTTGCTGCTTTTTGTGTACTGTTTGTTGAAGACAAAGATGATCAAATTAAAACTAATAAAATCGCATGAAAAGAAAATTTACATCAGCCGTTTTGCTTTCTCTGGTATTGCCGGCAATGGCTTTTGAAGTAGAGAAAGTCGATCCTCCACATTGGTGGACAGGTATGAAGAATTCACAATTGCAAATTGCTATATCCGGGAAAGATGTAGGACTAGCTGATTTCACTGTTTCAGGTAATAATGTGAAAGTTGATAGTTGTGTGAAGGTAGAAAATAAAGACTATGTTTTCCTTTATGTTGATTTGAAGAATGCTAAACCAGGCAACTTTCAGATTGATATGAAGCAGGGCAAGCAAAAAAAGAAAATTGATTATTCTTTGCAGCAGCGTAAATTAAGTGGAGAAAATCGTATAGGTTTTGATGCAACAGATGTACTTTATCTTATTATGCCTGATCGTTTTGCCAACGGGGATACAAAGAATGATAATCATAAGATGAATCGTCATACTGTTCAGGTCGATCGTAATCTCCCGAATGGAAGACATGGAGGAGATTTAAAAGGAATCGAAAATCACTTGGCTTATATTTCAGACTTAGGCGTTACGGCACTATGGCTAAATCCGGTTCTTGAAAATGATCAGGAAGGAGGAGACTATCATGGATACGCAACTACGGATTATTATCGTGTTGATCCGCGTCTCGGCACTAATGAAGATTATGTAAGGCTGATTCAAAAATCGCATGATAAAGGAATGAAGCTGGTAATGGATATGATCTTTAATCACTGTGGAAGTGAACATCCATGGCATTTGAATCCACCAACAAAAGATTGGTTTAATTTTCAGGATAAATATGTTCAGACTTCTTATCGCCTGACTCCTCATTTTGACCCTTATGTGACAACGTATGATAAGAAGCTAATGGACGAAGGTTGGTTTGTGGAATCTATGCCTGACTTGAATCAGAAGAATCCACATTTGATGCGATATTTGATTCAAAACAGTAAATGGTGGATTGAATATGCCGGAATTGACGGTATTCGTATGGATACCCATCCATATGCTTTCTTCGGTCCAATGGCTGAGTGGTGTAAGGAAATGAATGAAGAGT
>JBOFIZ010000488.1:0-1408 GCA_051650425.1 Bacteroidales bacterium | reverse complement strand
TATTTACCCCTAAGTATAGACGAAAAGTAATATATAATCAATGTCGAGTAGATATAGGAGATATATTAAAAACATTGAGTAAATACAAAGGAGTAGAGATTATCGAAGGACATCTAATGCCGGATCATGTGCATATGCTTGTAAGTATCCCGCCGAAAATAAGTGTGTCAACATATATGGGATACTTGAAAGGGAAATCGGCATTAGAAATATTTGATAAGCATGCAAATCTAAAATATTTGTATGGAAGCCGGCACTTTTGGGCAGAAGGATATTATGTAAGTACAGTAGGATTAAATGAATCGACAATACGAAAATATATTCAAGAACAAGATAAAAAGGATATAGCCTTAGATAAGTTGAGTGTAAAAGAATATGCAGATCCATTTAAGAAATAACCAGTGATAGAGCTCCTTTAGGAGCAGCCAAAGTGACAAAAGCAATATGGCTTGAACAAAGTGAAAGCCAGCGCCTTTAGACGCTGGCTAGTAATAACGGCTTACAGCCGTTGAGCAAGCCACCCGTTGGACGGGTGGTATTGACTTTGTCTGGAGAGATGTGGGCTTCGAAATGGATGGCAAAACAAGGCAAAAAATGAGCAGGATATTAGTCACTTCTCTTGAATTCGATATTTATACTTATTTTTATTGTCGTAAGAAATAAATCATATTTTTGATTTGTGAATGGGTTTTGAGTTTACAACGGTATGACTTGTGAAACGAGAGTTAAATTAAGTCCAATGTGTTCGGGGGGATAGGCTTGAGATCAATAATATCGCGGAAAAATCTAAGTGAAATAAATAATGTCTATTTTCACGATGCGGAGATAGCAGAGGTTATCAGTAATTACTATAAACATACAATTGCAATGCCGGTTACGCTTTATAAAAAAGATGGCATTGATACATTTAAAGCGATAATCACTTTTGAAAATACAGTTGGCTTAGATATAAGTTTTTTGGAACCTTGGGGAGCAGGTATTTATGTATTAGAAGTGAATGCTGAACCCATTGAAATTGCTCATGGTATTTCAGAAACCCTTAATAGTGAGGATTATTTTAAAGTAGGTTTTCTTCTCAATTCAGGGGACAAAATTAATATTATAGCAGCAAGAATGATAATTGATGAAAGGGTTTATTCAGATGACGGAATAGTGACAAATGATAGCAGACTTATTAAAAAAAACGAATTAGCTAAAGGGATACAGGATATCTTTTTGAATACCTGTGGGAAAGTATTCTTTAAAAAAAGTTTTAAAGAATGCCTTGATGTAGCAAAAAATATATTAAAGTAAATAACAGAGAATACATATCCGTAAATGTCTAAATGGAAATAGTACGACAAGATAATAAGCATTGGAGATGCGTTGATTAAAATCAGATGCAGGGGTGAATAATTGGTGACTTATG
>JBOFIZ010000487.1:0-2319 GCA_051650425.1 Bacteroidales bacterium | reverse complement strand
CGCTTGTTCGCGCTGACGATCTGGGCCCAGAAGGTAATCGACAGGGCCACTCCCGCCACCGGCACCACGACCATGAATCTTAACGATCACGATGTTGCTCCAGCAGTTCGGCAAGATGTTGGTCAATGCTATTGAGCACCGCTAACAACGACACCCGTTCCTGCGGCGGTAAGCCATGCTGATTCAAGTAACGGGCTATTTGATTGAGGTTATTACCGATCCCGCTGACCTGACGTAACAAGGTCGGGTCTACGGTAGGTAGCGGACGACGCCGAGCTGTCCGCGATTCGCCTAAGCCAACAGCACGTAACCACTCGGCCAAATGCGTACGGTCACAGCGTTCAAGTAACCGCTGATGCTCCGCTTCGGTGAGTCTGATTTTGATCTCTTTGGTGCGCTTTTCCATGAGAATCCGCTGAGAAAGTTTCGCACCCAAAGTGCGAATTTTCGCAGTGGATGCAAGGGGTTTCGGGGGGCGGCGAGCCCCCTGAACCAGTCACAGACGGCACCTCGCAGAGGGGACGCTGTGTGTACTGGCTTAATAAAGCATCTATCGTACATCGCGGCCACATCACGCGCAAAAAAAAAGCCCCGCAAAAGCAGGGCTGTTATCTGATATAGGCTTGTTTCAGTGCCAAAAAACACTATGGCTTTGAACTAGAATCACTACCAACTACAAACTTGCTGCAAAGGTCTAAGAACTGATTGATTTCATGCTTATTTAGATTTATCGATGTTAGTTTTTCGTAAAAATCACTAATGAGATTAATAATGTTTTCAAACTCAGCATCCGAGCACGCAGATAAATTAATGATGTTGGAATAACTATTATTTACACGTTCACGACCAAACACAGTAAATTCAAAAGACAATATGCCTAACAATGGTATGAGTTTCTCAGCCTTGCCTGTTTGGTCACTCTTGCATATAGCATTAGTTAATAAACTAACAAGGCAAACATGTGCCGGATTATCCTTCTCCCACCATTCGCTTGATGATGAATTAATAACATCCTCAAACTCTTTACTTAACAATTCAAGCTTTGATATAACCTTTTCGTGATAAACATCACCCAGAGCATAAGTAAAACAAATAGTTAAGTTATTGCTATTTGTTTTGTTCATAATGCTTTTTATTGTTGACGGATGCTTAAGCTTATCCATTACAGGAGTCATACTCTTGACGTCATTAAGGCCTAATGCCTTCAGGATCGAGAATACAAGTCTAAAATCAAAAAAGCTTTCATCAACCGTTATGTTGGATGTTATATATGAGGCAACGTCATAATGATTAAGGAATTTGTTTGCTGTCCCATTAACTCGATGCAATCCAGCTCTCTGTAATCGTTCAAGCGCAATATTACCACTCAAAACAAGCCCATTAATTTCATCAAGTATCATTAATTCTTCTTTAGACAAATCACCTTGCAATGGTTTGTAAACCAAATCATGCTCAACCTCTGACCATGCGTGCATTAAAACAGATGCTGCTTGAATTTCAACGCAGTGATTTTTGGCATACCTAGTATCATCATTCAATGAAACCCTAAAGTGGGTAGCAGAATACCCGTCGAAAACCTTAGTGTACTCATTAATTATTTTTTTATTTTCATTTTCTGGGAAGTTTTTTATTGTGTGTATTTTAAAATTTTTCTTTATTATATCCTCAACAAGTTTGATATCACCTGGAAAATATAAAGCAACACGAACCCCAGCCAAATCAATGATATCGGAGTAAATATCAGATACTGATTTGTATTTTCTTTTTCCATTCCTGCTTTTTAACTTCACATTTAATCGTGAAATCGATTTTGCTCGAGACGAAACAATAGCCCTTATACCAGACTTTGATAACTCATTCTTTAACTTTCTCTCAACATTTATCGCTAGATTCTGATAAAAATCAAATTCCTTTTCATAACGAGAAATAAATTCAGCTATCACGTCCAACTTTCATCTTCCTATAAAATGTTCTTCTGCTCATACCAAGAGCAATCCATGGTTTTAATGATTCATTACTTAGTGGGTCTTTATACCTACCGCCGCCTTTGCTTTTTACTCCTCCAATTTTCCCTCTTAATCTTTGAATATCAGAGGAATGCGTTTTTACCACATATTCATCAAAAGAACTTAACGAGAAGTGACCAATAGTCCACTTAGCAATACTTTTAGCAATTCCCATGACTTCGCTCTCGTCTAAAGGTGCGGAAAACTGCAGATTGTAGGCTTTAGCGCGTTCAAAACAGGCTTGTAGCCATTGGTCATACTGCGGCCAACCTTGGCGGATAGCGCGGTAAGCCCACTTGCGGGTTTTATCGAA
>JBOFIZ010000486.1:0-17863 GCA_051650425.1 Bacteroidales bacterium | reverse complement strand
AAATAAAAATATAATAAATCATGAGTTACAATTTACTTAAAGGGAAAAGAGGTATCATCTTTGGTGCATTAAACGATATGTCTATTGCATGGAAAGTAGCAGAAAGAGCTGTTGAAGAGGGAGCAATGATCACATTGACAAATACTCCGGTAGCAGTTCGTATGGGTGAAATCTCGGCTCTTGGTGAAAAACTTAATGCAGAAGTTATTCCGGCAGATGCGACTAGCGTAGAAGATATCGAACAAGTATTTGCCCGCTCAATGGAAGTATTGGGGGGTAAAATTGATTTCGTTTTACACTCGATCGGTATGTCGCCGAATGTACGAAAAGGTCGTCCGTATGAAGATCTTGACTATAAAATGCTAGAAAAAACATACGATATCTCAGCAGTATCCTTCCATAAAGTAATGCAGGTTGCTTATAAAATGGATGCGATGTCGGAGGGCGGTTCAATCCTAGCATTGTCGTATATTGCAGCTCAACGTACGTTCGTTGGTTATAACGATATGGCAGATGCGAAAGCATTGCTTGAGTCAATAGCCCGTAGCTTCGGATATGTTTACGGAAAACACAGAGGTGTTCGTGTAAACACAATCTCTCAATCTCCTACTGTAACAACTGCAGGTAGCGGTGTGAAAGGAATGGGCAGTTTATTGGATGTATCTGATAAAATTGCTCCTCTTGGAAATGCAGATGCGAACGAATGTGCAAACTATTGTATCGTAATGTTCTCTGACCTGACTCGTAAAGTAACTATGCAGAACCTTTTTAATGATGGTGGTTTCTCTAGCATGGGTATGAGTTTTGATGCGATCGAGGTATTTAACAAAGGCCTTGAAGCTGAAGAAAACAAGTAACTCTTCTTAAGAAGATAACAGTTTCGACCAATGATTCTAAAACTCTATAACGAAAATACCAATCTCCGTGATCTGGAGAAGGTTATTGATGTATTAAAAAATGGCGGATTGATTATTTATCCGACTGATACATTGTATGCAATTGGTTGTGACGCGCTCAATGTCCGTGCGGTTGAACGTATCTGCCGAATTAAAAATATTGATCCTGAAAAGGTGAATTTATCTATTGTATGTTATGACTTGAGCAATATCAGTGAATATGCAAAGGTGGATAATGCAACATTCAAGTTGATGAAAAAAAATCTGCCGGGACCTTTTACTTTTATTCTGAAGGCAAATCATAATTTGCCACGAATTTACCGTAACAGAAAAAATGTGGGAATTCGTGTTCCGGACAACAATATTGCGCGGGAGATATGCAGGTTACTGGGTAACCCGATTCTTTCGACGTCGGTTTTTCTTGATCCGATGGAAATTGAGTATGCTACCGATCCTGAATTAATGGAAGAAAAATATCAGTATGATGTAGATATTGTTATTGATGGTGGTTATGGAGAGACTATTCCTTCGACGATTGTGGATTGTGTTGATGATACAATTCAAATAACTCGGCAGGGAAAAGGTGAATTGATTGAATGACAGAGGTTCGGGACGGTTATTTAGGATTAGACCGTAAATAAAATAAAACAGGGAGTTTGTAATAGTAAAATATTATGAGCTCCCTGTTTTTGTATTGATGATTATGCTGAATGTGTATTTTTTTTGTATCTGCAGATAAATCTGGTTGTTTGTAAGTTTTTTCGCCGATTGACTCAATCCAAGCACACCTATCCAGGAGTTTTACGATTTGAGTCGACACTATCGACATCCAATTAACACCCATAGATACCCAAATTATTGTTGTATACAACTAGTTGCCATTTAGTGCGAATAATGGTGTCGAAGGTGCTGATAGAAAATTTAAATTGGAGAATAGATAAACTCTCCCTAAAGTTCCAATTTTCAATTGATATATTGCAATACGTCTCAGAAAGGTTTTCAAAATGAGTACATCAATTATTTAGTCCATTGTAATTAACATTGCAATCGGAACCACGGAAGTATCTTCTCTGTAATTTTATTATTTGTTTTCCCATAGCTACTAACTGTATTTATTCACAGATCTATATTTTAATCTTTGTTAGAATGGTAAAGTAAAATCGATATTTGTAGTATCTGCTTCCATAATTTCTCGGTTGCGTATGTAAGTTGCAGCAGGACCGGTCAGGTGAATTTGCGGAATATAAAGTTCGACAGGGTCAGACGGCACAATTATATTATTTCGTTCCAACCGATCGCGCACAATACGGAAATGTGGATAGAGGCTTTCGCGGATCTGTCCGTTGTCATCCAGTGACCAGATGAATTTTTTCGGTCGTGGTATGATACTTGCCATAAAGATTGCTTCGTCGAGGGTGAGTTGTGAAGGTTCCTTATGAAAATAGAATTCGGAGGCTTCTTTTACTCCATAAATGCCAGGACCCCATTCGACTATATTGAGGTAAACATCAAACATACGTTGTTTACTCGTGAGCCGGTTCGATTCGATAAGCCATACAATAAGGGCTTCTTCGAGTTTGCGCGAAATAGTTTTATTACGGTTAAGGAAAACATTTTTGACGATTTGCATGGAAATGGTGCTTCCTCCCCGCGCAAAACGTTTAGTTTTAATGTCATGTATGAGTGCTTCGCGAATAGCATCCAAACGAAATCCCCGATGGTAAAAGAATTGACTGTCTTCGGACTGGAGGATGGCATTTATGAGTAATGGTGAAACATCCTGCATAGAACGGAAATCGGGGTTGCTGTTGCCTATATGAAGCGTGCGCACTAACTTATTGTCTTCATAGACCGGAAGTGTGAAATCCTGATTCATCTTAGTTAGTACGCCGGGATCGATTATGTGGAAATCTGTCGTTTTGACCTCAGACTCAATAAGTAGAGAATCGGGGTTGCTAAGATTAGCCTCAAAGAGAAAGTGATAATCAATCAGTCCGCTAAGGTGTACTGTCTTGACCGGATTAAAGAGTCCATCGGGTAACGCATCAATAAATTTTTGAGCATCAATGTGTGTTTCGTCCAGATATAATCCGATTTGCCAGTCTTTGTTTTTGCGTAAACGGACATGCGGATGAAGTTTGAGTTCTTCAAGCGTAATTTCAGAAGTAGGATTCAGAATGAATTCATTAGGAAACACATCTAGTTCTATAGAGGACTGAAACAAAGGAATCGAAATTGTATCTTTTGAAATACTTCCTTGGAAAAAGTGTAGTGAATCGATTCGGACACCGGCTGTCATTTTGACTTCATTTTGGTTCAGTGTAGGGAAGTCAACATCGAATTTGATTTTTTCGAACTGAAAAAAGAATTCCGGTTTGTCAGATGTCTGAGTCAGGACGATGTTTGATTCTTCCGGTTTATTACTTATGAGTGTGCCTTCAAGTTCATGTTGTTTTTTATTTATTTGCCCGAAGAATAAGAGATCTTGAGTTTTTGTATCGTGATTCATTATGAACGGAATATGACAGGCTCCATTGCGTACATGACCTTCACGGATATTCAGCAGTGTAACAACGTGATTGTTGCTCAGCTGAATATTCAGATTGTGTATCTCCATATTATTGGGGATGAAGCGGAATAAAAGTTGAACAAGCCGGGCCAGTTTGTCAGAAAAACCGGTAGTTTGTTGTGTTAGTCTATCAGACGGTTGAGCGGTACTTTTCAGAAAAAGAAAATCTAGATTTGTAGAGGAAGAGTCGACCTCTATATAGCAATGCGTATCGGTTGCAGCTACCGATTTAAGATTTATCTTCTTGCGGATCAGGTCAAAAAGTGAAATATGGAATGAGAGTTTGTTTGTCTGTATAATTGTATCACTTGTAGGTGATAAGAGGCTTAAGTTTGTAATTGTGATACCATCGAGTCCGGTAAACTCAATAGAAGCATGCTTGATAGTACCTCCATGAAGAGAGGTTGAGTTCATTCGCGAAGAGATATAGTCTTTTGCTTTATGACGAATGACGAAGAAGCCAATTGTGAATAATCCGCCAATAAGAAAGATTGAAATAACTATGTATTTAAAGATCCTCATGCAAAAAATGTTAGATGTTGATATTTGGTTGCGAAATTATATCTTTTCCCTGTGGATTGAACAATAAATTGGGGATTATGGTTTATTGTAGTAAGTTTTATCTATTAATTTAAAGTTAACCTCAACTATAGTTATGAAAGAGTTTGTTTCTTATGATCATTGGGCAGATAAAATTATGTCTGTAGCTCGTGATGTATTAAATTTCTTCGGTTTTACTCCGCAATCGGCGGATACATTTGAGCGAATTGTAATATTGGCAGTTATCTTTTTTATTGCTTATTTATCTTATCTGCTGTTTTGCAGAATTGGTGTGCGTATAATCTATTCGATTGTATCGCGCTCAAAACGTAAGGCTGCAATGGTATTGTATGATAATCATTTTTACAGAAGAATTTTGGGTATAATACCTCCGTTAGTCGTGTTGATTTTAGCTCCACTTCCATTTAGAAATGAGGCTAGTACGTTCCTGGTAGTAATTGAAAAAGCATGCTATATCTACATTTTAGTTATGTTTATCAAGGCGCTGTTTGCTTTCACGAGTTTTATGTTCAATGAATTAGTGAAAGAAGAAGATGATGGATATCAGTCATACAAAAGTATGATTGAAATTCTGAAAATCATTATTGTGGTATTTGCTTTGTTGATTGTCGTAGGAATCATCACAAGTGTGAAAATATCAACAATGCTGACTAGTCTCGGTGCATTTGCTGCAGTTCTGATGTTGATCTTTAAAGATTTTATATTAGGATTTATAGCAGGTGTACAGTTGTCTCAGAACAAAATGATTAAGATTGGAGACTGGATTCAGATGGATCAGTATGGTGCAAACGGAACCGTTTATGAAATGTCGTTGATTACTGTTAAGGTGAGAAATTTCGATAATACAATCGTGACAGTTCCTCCTTACGCGCTTATATCGGGTTCTTTTATTAACTGGAAAGGAATGTCAGAAACAGGATTCAGACGTATAAAAAAGACGATCTTATTTGATATTAATACGATTAAACGGATTGATGATACATTTATACAGAAGATTGCAGGCAATCCTTTGCTTGAAGATTATCTGAATGATAAATATATGGATCCGGATCCAAAACGTTGCAAGGAGCAGGATAAGAGTACAAATATGGGGTTGTATCGTATATGGCTAGAGCATTATCTGATGAATCATCCACATGTAAGACATGATCAATATCTTATTATTCAGGGAAATGAGTCAAATGGGGGAGGATATCCCTTGTTGGTAATGTTCTTTATTGATACAACCGTATGGGAGAGTTATGAGATTATTCAATCCCGTATTTTTGAAGATGTCATGACGGTAATGAATATTTTTGAACTTGCACCATTTCAATATACTTCATATCTGAATGCTCCTGCTACTAATTAATTAAAAATAAAGTGTTAAAGCGTGTGTTTTACTCGTTTTTTAGTGAACGAATTTTTACATTTGTGTGTTTTATTATAAAATCGTGTAAAACAAGTTTAATCTTTAATGCTTTGTTATGTTTAAAGGAGCACTGCAATATATAGGTATTTTACTAAGTTTGTTTGTTTTATTCGCCTTTTTTGCAAGATGTAATGAGTCGGAATCTCTTGATTCAAAGGTGTCAAGGACGGTTCTGGTTTATATGGCAGCCGATAATGCGTTGTCTGTTTATGCAGATGAGTCATTGAGTAATCTTGAAACTGGACTAAAAAGAACGTTAACAAATGGTGGTAATTTGATCGTTTATCTGGATATTGAAAATGAATTGCCCTCACTGATTCATTTTAAGAAGACAGGTGTCGGAATTAAACGTCAAATCATAAAAACATATACAGAACATAATTCTGCATCAGAGGAGGTTATGTCAACTGTATTCAGAGATACTTATGATCGTTTCCCCGCAAATGAATATGGATTGATATTTTGGGGACATGGCTCCGGCTGGATGCCTTCAGAAGGAATTTATTTCAAACAGGAAAAGACGCGTCAGTCAGATTATCCAACACGTTGGGTTGGTCAGGACCAGTCTGATTATCTCGATATACAAGGATTTGGAAAGGCTCTAAAATCAGCTCCTTTTCTTGAATTTATTGTGATGGATGCCTGCTTGATGGGTAATGTAGAAGTGGCTTATGAGCTGGTTGATGCAGCTAAATATCTGATAGCTTCTCCGACTGAAATACATGCAGAAGGGATGCCTTATGATAAGATTCTTCCTAATTTGTTTGATATCGATAAACTTCACTTAATCAGATATGTAGATGAATGTGTAGATCAGATTGTGAGACAAGGCAGAGAAAAGGATGATGAGCGTTATGCGACTTGCTCAATGTCTCTTATAGATCTGCGAGAAATAAAAGGACTGCGTAAAACAATGTTACGTATTATAGCGAATCATCAGAGTGAATATGATGGTATAAACAGTTTGAAAGTTCAACCATTGGACCGAATGACACATCAGATTTATTTTGATTTAGAACATTTGTTTGAAGCAATAAAACTCAATCATTCTGAACGCATATTGATGGAACAAAGTTTGGCTAAAGCAGTGGTCTATAAAAAAGCAACAGAATATTTTTTGACTTTACCTCTGGAGAATTTTTGTGGATTAAGTTGTTCGTATTATCCGTCGATGAAAACTGACCTAAAAAAATATTATGAGAAGTTGAACGGAAAACTAAATTAGACAAAGATTGACCCGCAATAAAAAAGCCCCACTCTTTTCAAAGAATGGGGCTTTTCTTTTTTATAGAAGGAAATCGCCCATATAGAAGACGATCAGTAAAACAATTAATACAATGATCAGAGTAATTGAAATAACGCGAACATGTACTTCGAGTCGGGGAGCCGGATGGACGGCCTTCTCGGGTTGCGGAGTGTCATCCAGAAGTGCAGCAACGTCATCGTTGATCAAATATCCATGTTCGTCCATTATCTCTTTAGCCTCTTTGATATCAGCCGATGAGATCATGACTTTGATTCCACCTACTCCGGCACCGTAGATGGCAGCAATATTTTCGTCTTGAATGTAGGTCGATATTCCTTTTGATTCGAGTAAAGAACGAAGGATATAGGCTTCATTCACCTGATTGAATGCTGTTATTTCAATTAATCGATTCATAGTATTTTGTTTTTAGTTCTTTAAAGTTAAACAGTAAATAGAACTCAATTTTCTATTTGGTCATAAACATTGCTTTGTCTTCATCTACAGTTGAGCCTATTGTCGTAAGCAGGTCTCCTACAATGGCAGAGTTCATTCCGATTTTATGTGCTTTGATCTGTAACTCGCGACTCATTAATGCACGTCCTCCGGAGAATCTTAAATATTTTGTCGGATGGATAATACGAAACAAAGCAACGGTCGTCAGGATTTCCTCATCAGTAAGCGGTGATGCATTCTCCAGTGGCGTACCTTCGATGGGATGAAGCAGATTAATAGGAATTGAAAACAAAGGAAGTTGTTTAAGCGTAAAAGCCAGTTCGATTCGCTGCTCCATTGTTTCGCCCATACCGATTATACCACCCGAACACAGATCCATTCCTACTTCGTGAGCAGCAAGAAGGGTTTTGATTTTCTGATCCTGGGTATGTGTAGTACATAACTCGCCAAAATAAGAAGGAGCAGCTTCAAGATTGCAATGATAAGTTGTCACTCCAGCCTCCTTGAGTTGTTCAAGTGCCTCTTTCTCTAATAAACCTAATGAAGCACAAAGTTTAATATTGCTTTTTTGTTTCAAAAGTGAATAAGTTGAGACAGCGGCTTGTAAATCTTTTTGATTTAAACGTCTTCCACTGGCAACTAATGAAAAACGTCCGATCCCTTGCTTTTCATTGTAAAGAGCCTGACGAAGAGATTCTTCTTCGGAAACGAAACTGTAAACTTCTGCTTTTGTTTTCCAATGAGCCGATTGAGCACACCATTTACAGTCCTCGGGACATTTACCGGATTTTACATTAATAATGGAACACATATCAAAGCCTTCGGGAGCGAACTCTTTTGTGATTGTTTCGGCTAAATCATATAATGCTTGTTTGTCTTCTGATTTAGAAAGAGCAAGCGCTTCATCGAAGCTTACAGCTTCATTATTCTTTATTTTACTATAAATCGTATTAATCATTCTCGTAAGTTTTACGTATTAACGAAAGCGAATATATAGTTTCTTTGTTAAAAACCAATGAGTGGATGGTGTTTATCATAAATTATTCACTAAAAAGGAGTTTGTTTAAGAATAATACGTTTTCTTTGTGATAGAATTTAATACAGCTTTAAGTAAAATATTTTTTATGAATAAAGTAACCGGATATTGTATGGCTGCTCTTATTACAATGAGTGCTTGTACGGATAAACAAGCTACTTCGGAAGATTCGAATGTAATAAAAAAAGCAAAGGTTGAAGTGAAAGACGGAATCTTAACTCCTGAAATACTGAATAGTTTTGGTCGGGTTTCAGATATGCAGGTTTCGCCAGACGGAAAAACAGTTCTTTATGGTGTGTCATATGTAAGCATACCTGAGAATAAAAGTAACCGTGAGTTATTTAAAATCTCTGTTGATGGTAAAGATAAAGTACAACTGACCGAGACAGCATTCAGTGAACATAATGCACGCTGGATGAAAGATGGTAAGCGTATTGCGTTTATATCATCTAAAAGCGGAAGTGCTCAGTTGTGGGTTATGGATGCGGACGGACTGAATGCAACTCAAATTTCAAATGAGGAAGGAGGTATTACAGGATTTGCCTTCTCACCCGATGAAACAAAGGTCCTGATGATAAAAAATATCAAGTTCGGAGAACGAGCTTCAGATATTTATCCGGATCTGCCTAAAGCGACAGGTCGTGTAGTCGATGATTTAATGTATAAACACTGGGACGAATGGGTAGAAACAATTCCACATCCTTTTGTGGGTGATTTCAACGGTAGCTCTGTTTCAAATGTTTTTGATATCCTGGAGGGAGAACCTTACGAGTGTCCGACAAAACCTCACGGCGGAATCGAGCAATTGGCATGGTCTCCGGACAGTAAGAAGATCGCATATTCTTGTCGTAAGAAAACTGGTATGGCTTACAGTGTTTCCACAAATACAGATATTTATTTGTATGACCTCGAATCAAAGCGAACAGATAATTTGACTGACGGTATGATGGGATATGACACAAATCCGTTGTTCTCTCCTGATGGCTCGCAACTAGCTTTTATTAGTATGGAGCGTGATGGATACGAGTCAGATAAAAAACGATTATTTGTGATTGATTTGAATACGAATAATAAACAATATCTGACAGAGTCGCATGATTATAACGCTGAAGATTATATCTGGGAGAAATCAGGTAAGGATATTATTATGGTTTCGTGTCGGAATGCGGTTACTCACTTATGGAATGTAAACGTAGCAACAAAAAATATCACACAAATAACTGAAGGTATTTATGATTATGAAGCAGTAGCTCAAACAGCTGACGGATTGATTGGTATGCGTCATTCAATGTCTAAGCCAAACGAGATTTATGCGATTAATCCTTCAAATGGTACAGCTACAGAACTGACATTTGAAAATGTGGATATTCTGAAACAGCTTAAGTTAGGTAAGGTAGAGGAGAGATGGATCGAGACAACAGATAAGAAACAAATGCTTACATGGGTAGTTTATCCACCTGATTTTGATTCAACAAAAACATATCCTGCAATTTTGTATTGTCAGGGAGGTCCTCAAAGTACAGTGAGTCAGTTTTTCTCATACAGATGGAATATGCAGCTAATGGCAGCAAACGGCTATATCGTGGTTGCTCCAAATCGTAGAGGTTTGCCAGGTTTCGGGCAGGAATGGCTGGAGCAAATTAGCGGAGATTATGGTGGACAAAATATGAAAGATTATCTGAGCGCTATTGATGCCGTAGCTAAAGAGCCGTATGTTGATGCTAATCGTTTGGGGGCTGTAGGGGCAAGTTATGGAGGATTCTCTGTATACTGGCTTGCAGGTAATCATAACAAGCGATTTAAGGCTTTTATTTCGCATGCAGGTATCTTTAACCTGGAGCAACAGTTTCTGGAAACAGAAGAGATGTGGTTTGCCTATTGGGACATGGGTGGAGCATTCTGGGATAAAGAAAATGCCACTGCAATGAAAACTTTTGCAAATTCGCCACATCGCTTTATTGATAAATGGGATACACCGATTTTGGTTTCTCACGGTGAGTTGGATTACAGAATTCTGGCTTCGCAAGGTATGTCAGCATTTAATGCTGCAAAATTGCGTGGAATTCCGGCAGAGATGGTTGTTTTCCCTGATGAAAATCACTGGATTGCACAGCCTCAGAATTCAGTTCTATGGCAAAGAAGATTCTTCAATTGGCTTGATAAATGGTTGAAGTAGTATGATAAATGAAAAGAGGTTGCTTTATTGAAGCAACCTCTTTTTTTATTCAGTGATTAATGTAAAGTAGTCATCGTTACGTTATGCTGTAAATCGCATAATAACTGGTATTTTGCCATAAACTTATCAACGTCATCCAGACTGTTAATGGTTGTATGATCAGGATTTTCTTCCCAATGAGTTTTGAAGAAATCAAGTTTACGGTCGTTGGTCATATTTTCAACATCGAGGTGAGTATAACTCTCAAATTGGATATACTTAACCTCATAGTGCCCGTTTTCAGTAGCTTTTACTAAAGCGACAAAAATATTACGTATCATAAAATACTATTTAAAGGTGAATAACTATGGGGTAACGCTTACTATCTTAATCGATTAAATAGTATGAGTTATACCTTTCTTATATAATGATTTATGTAGGTGTATTGTTCGGTAAAGTAATGTTTTTTTACAGCAAAAAAGGCAAAAAAAAAGCTGCAAGAAAACTTGCAGCTCAATAAAAAAAAGTAATTGATTTTCTCTTCTTAGATCTTCATCTGAGCCAGCTCTTTAGCAGTGATGTTTTTTGCAACAATAACACCTTCAGGACTAATGAGATAATTGATTAATTTCCCCTTAGGAGCAAACTCAGCTAACAATTTTTCTCTTTGATCGACATTTGGAATCCAAACATTTTCATCCGGAATTTTATCCAAACGTATTGTCTCTGAACTAATTTCTGAATAAGGATCCATTGAAACAGACAGAAATTTAATTTTTGAGTTTTTCCGATAAAGAGAATTACACAATTGAGCGTTTTTCATTCGGGATTCAGCATCATAGGCTGCCCAGAATTGAACTAACATATATTCACCATTAGGGTTGCTAAGCAGGTCTTTCGGTGCGTTTTTAACCAACTTAGTCATATCGGGAAATGAACTACCCGGTGAAATGCCAACGCCTGGTTGTGCATCTTTGTGTACAAACGAGGATGCAATTAAGACAGACAAACAAATTGCGACGAGTGTAACAAAGATTACTTTTGTTTTATACATAAAGAAATGTTTTGGTTTGACAATAAGGACTGAACAAAGACAAAGTTCAAAGTCCCCCGCAGAGTTTCTGCAGTTGAAAAACAGGTGTTTATATCACTATATAATCCTTGTTTTTCTTCCCAAATCGCTGCAAATATATAATTTATTTCGATGATAACCTAATATGAATGTTATAAAGAGTTGAATTGTAATTAATTGTGTGTAGGGGGCAAGGTGTGAAGATGATGGATAATCTATTAGGCTAATAAATAAGGTGTATGGATACAGTGTATGGCAATTATGTGTTAAAAACTATATAATTTTTAGTTCAGGTTTGTTTTATCGATTTAACTTATCGAAATTTGCCGAACTCAATAAACATTAAAGTATATTCTTATGGCATGTATTGGTACACCTATGTCCCCGACTGCGAAAAAAGTAGTTTTGTGTGGATCTGGCGAATTGGGAAAAGAATTTGTTATAGAGCTACAACGTTATGGCGTTGAAGTGATCGCTTTAGACAAATACGAGAATGCTCCTGCAATGCAGGTTGCGCATCGTTCGTATGTAGTATCTATGTTGGACGGAAAACGTCTGAGAGAAATTATCGAATTTGAAAAGCCTGATTATATTGTTCCTGAAGTAGAAGCAATAGCAACTGATACATTAATAGAGTTAGAAAAAGAGGGGTATAATGTGATTCCTACGGCTCAGGCAACTTATCTGACAATGAATCGTGAAGGAATACGTCGTCTGGCAGCAGAGGAACTGGGTGTGAAGACTTCACCATACAAGTTTGCTGCAACTTACGAAGAGTTTAAAGCCGCGATTGATAAGATCGGTATGCCTTGTGTAGTTAAACCTATCATGAGCTCTTCCGGACATGGGCAAAGTGTAGTGAAAACAGCAGATGATGTTGACGTGGCATGGAAATATGCTCAGGAAGGCGGACGTGCCGGTGCAGGAAAAGTAATAGTTGAAGGTTTTGTGAATTTCGATTATGAAATAACTCTTTTAACAGTTCGTCATTGTGCCGGAACATCTTTTGTAGAACCAATCGGTCACAGACAGGAGAGTGGTGATTATCGTGAATCATGGCAGCCTCAGGCAATGTCTGAACTAGCACGTAAGAAATCTGAAGAGATTGCAGAGAAAGTAACAACAGCTTTGGGAGGTTACGGACTTTTCGGTGTGGAGTTATTTATTAAAGGCGATGAGGTGATCTTTAGTGAAGTTTCGCCAAGACCTCATGATACAGGAATGGTTACGATGATATCTCAGGATTTGTCGCAATTTGCATTACACGCAA
Organism: Bacteroidales bacterium; assembly: GCA_051650425.1. Taxonomy (GTDB): domain Bacteria; phylum Bacteroidota; class Bacteroidia; order Bacteroidales; family UBA7332; genus UBA7332. Next base: position 5,194 of record JBOFIZ010000486.1, on the reverse strand, counting down.
GAGCCATTCTAGGTTTGCCTGTCCCAAATATTGAATTCCACGGACCGTCAGCATCACGGGCTATTGTAGTAGACGGATGTTCAGACAAGGTTCAGTTTTGTCACTTAGAGCAAGTTCTGGCAGAACCGAATACGCAAATCCGTTTGTTTGGTAAACCTGAAGTGAACGGACACAGACGTATGGCTGTTATATTGGCAAGAGGAGGATCCGTAGAAGAAGCTCGTGCAAAAACAGGCAGAGCAGCCGATAAATTAGAAATCAAATTGTAAAAAGAAACAGAGATAATATTTTCGCTCAGAAAACGTATTCATCTAACTGTTCCATATATCTATAAGCTTTAAAAATACGAATACTATGAGTAAGCACAGACGTAGATCAACTAAGCATATAATCAATAAGTCGCTTGAATATACAGGGGCTCAGATATCAGATTCAGATCTGATATTAGTTGATTATAAAGAAGATTATGCTAAAATTTCGATTTTTGATGATGCTTCCAAAATGTTTCATTCGATCGATCCCGAAGCGAACCATTGGGTAAGAATCTGGGGTATATCGGATACATTAGATGTTGAGTCTGTAGGAAAGTACTTCGGATTACATTATGTGGAAATGCAGGATATCCTGATTCCTCAGCATATAGTAAAGGTTCAGGATAGTAATACACATATATCTGCGATATTGAATCTGCTGGTTCCTGATGGAAGTGGTGATTTGCAGCAGGAGCGTCTGGCGCTTGTCTTCGGGAAAAACTTTATTCTGTCTTTCCAGGAAAAAAAAGAATCCTATTTCTCCGAAGTAGCAATGGCTTTGCAGGATAATATCGGAAATATCCGTAACCGGAAGTCTGATTATATTTTCTGTCTGCTGATGAATCTGATTTTAGATAAATACGTAGAATTGATTTCGGATATAGAGGAAAATTTAGAGAATCTGGAGGACGACTTACTGGAGTCTATTTCGACCGACGACAGAAAAGAAGAGATACAAAAATACCGACGACAGCAGCAACAACTGCGTAAGGCAATTATTCCGCTTAAGGAAGCGTTGATTCGGTTGTCTAAATGTGACTCAGATCTCATTATGCCGAATGTTCGTATTTATTTCGGAGATTTAGCTGACAGAGCCCATTTTCTGGTAGAATCTTTAGAGAATATGCGGGAAATGGTGATGGGGTTGATGGATCTTTATCTGGCGAACAATGATCTCAGAATGAATGAGATTATGAAACGTCTGACTGTGGTTTCAACAATATTTATCCCTCTGACTTTTTTAGCAGGTATATGGGGTATGAATTTCGAAATAATGCCAGAAACGAAATTTAAATACGGATATTTTGCGGCTCTGACCACAATGATAATTGTTGCGGTATCAGTGTGGGTATATTTGAAGAGACGAAAATGGTATGATTAAAAGAAAGCTGTGTAATAACTCTTATATGAGTTTTTACACAGCTTTTTTATAAGATTAAACGATAATACCGCTGCCTAAGCATCGTTTGGCATCATTGTCATAAATGACTCCGAATTGACCGGGAGCGATACCCATGATCGGATTATCTGACTGGATATGGATTAATCCGTTATCTTCCTGGCGAATAATACCGTTTGTGAACTCAGGAGTGTGGCGTATCTTGAATTTGATTTCATGACCGTCCTTCAGATTTTCAAAAGGATTATGACTGATGAATTTGAATCCATGAAGTCTTAATTCGTTTTCGCTGATGACAGAGCTAAAATTATCGGCATGCGAAACATAAATGATATTTTCGTCTATGTCCTTTTTAATAACAAACCAAGGTCCGCCGTGCAATCCGATACCTTTGCGCTGACCGATCGTGTAGAACCAATACCCATTATGGGTACCTAAAATTTTACCAGTTTCCAGTTCAATAATTTTACCTTGCTTTTCGCCGAGATAGCGTTTGATAAAATCATTGTAATGAATTTTTCCAAGGAAACAGATACCCTGAGAATCTTTTCTTTGTGCGCTAATCAGATTGGCCTCTTTTGCAATCGTCCGTACTTCACTCTTTAATAAGTCACCTAGCGGGAACATTAATTTGCGGAGCTGAAGCTGGTTGATCTGTCCTAAGAAATAGGTTTGATCTTTAACTTTGTCTTTAGCCGTTCCAAGATATAACTCATTGTCAACTGTTAGTGTCGATGCATAATGACCGGTAGATATATGATCGAAATCTTTTCCCCAACGATCATTGAAATATCCGAACTTGATGTACTGATTGCAAAGCATATCGGGGTTAGGAGTTAATCCACGTTTAACACTTTCAATAACGTAACTGACCACAGTTTCCCAATACTCATCATGAAGCGATACCATCTCATAAGGAAGGCCGTACTTCTTAGCTAGCCATTTAACGATTAACATGTCATCTTCGGCCGGGCAATCAATGTAACCATCCTCATCTTCCATCCCGATTTTGATATAGAAAAGTGTCGGGTTGTATCCTTGTTCTTTCAGTAAATGAACCGTTGCGGAGCTGTCAACTCCGCCTGATATTAATGCTGCAATACTCATTTTATTGTTACTCTCTGTCAAATTCTAATTCGCCATAATAAGACATAGGCGATCTGTTATTACTGTTGATACGGACCGTGCTCGTTCCATCAGGCATTATTTCAAGATAAATACGATAATTATCCTGATTGGTTCTGATTTCCATATCTACTTTGTAAACTCCTTTTTTAGTTGTTGTCAATTTATAATTGTCAATAGGAGCATTAAATTTAATACCTCCGTCATTCAATCCCATCGGAGCGGTGTATGCTCTTCCGTAAAACGGCAGGAAAACAAAAGCAGAATCGTTCCGAACCTCGACAGTGTAATTTCCGTTGAGATTAATTAAACGTCCACCCATAGGTACTGCATTTGCAATTCCTATTAAATAGTCGCCGTTAGCAACAGCAGTTTCGACTTGTTCCATTTTACGAGCTTCTTTCTCGTTTTTGGGAATATAAGCTTTGGTTGCGCAAGAACTCAAAACAAAGAGTATACTTGCTAAATACATGATTCTTTTCATAACATAATATTTTTATGAAAAACATTGATTCGGTCAGAATAGTTTGATTTTTGAATCAATTTATTCCTGATAAGTAAAAGTACAATATTTGTTAGTTTATAAGTAATGAGTTTTTATAATAATACTAAATATGACTATTTGCTGATTTGTATTGATTATTTCTTAAGGCATAATGTTAATTCAACAAACCTTTTGAAATGTAAGATGTTTAAACTTTGATCTTTGTTAAAAAAATGAGCGTATGCAGTTTAAAAAATATGATACGAAGTTGTTCTTTCTTGCTATTTTAATAGGAGTTGTCACAGCAGGTGTTTGTTTGCCATTCAGATACGTATTAAGTGAAATAGGGCATTGGCGGGAATGGTATTTTCAGAACAGACAGCCCTGGTATATACAAGTGGCAATTCCTGTTGCGATCTACGTATTAATGCTACTGGTTCATTTGATGGTACGAAAGTTTCCATTGAGTCAGGGTAGTGGTATGCCTCAAACAAAGGCTTTACTAAATGGCCGGCTGCAATATACTACAGCCTGGCAAAGTTTCTTTGTAAAGTTTTTTGGAGGTATTATGAGTATAGGTTCAGGGTTATCGTTAGGAAGAGAAGGTTCTTCTGTTCAAATGGGTTCGTTGGTCGGAGACTGGATTACGAAGGTTTTTCATGTGAGTTCAGGCAGGAGAAAGCATTTGATAGCAGCCGGAGCCGGAGCGGGTATTTCTGCGGCGTTTACTGCACCATTGGCTTCGTCTATTTTAATACTCGAATCACTTGAGAAGTTTTATATGCCTTTCACGGCTATTACAACTTTATTGGCAGGGTTGGCGGCAGGAGTGTTGGCTATTTATTTCTTTCCGAATGATATTTATCATGCAGTTGTTGTGAATACTCCTGAAATGGATTTATGGGCATTGATTCTTGTATTTGCTGCTATGGCAACGTTCTTCTCATTGTTTGGTAAATTATTTTCATTTTTGTTGATAGAGGGTCGTGAATACTATAAGCGTATTAAGCTAAATCCATACATTAAAATCTTCTTTGTTGCCGGAATAACTTATCTTATAGGTTTGTATTTTCCTACTTTGGTAGGAGGTGATCAGGGTTTTCTTATAACGGAATCAAATTCTACACAAACGAGTATTATTGTTTTACTTGGAGTGATATTGCTGATTACCAGCTTTACGATTTTATCTAACTCGGTTCAGTTTCCCGGAGGTATATTTCTGCCTATGATGACTGTCGGAGGGTTGTCCGGTAAGTTTTTTTGTTTGATACTGGTCGAGCTGGGCATCGTAACAACAGCTTCCGTTGGGTATTTCGTCCTTATAGGTATGTCTGCCGGATTTATATCTGTCTTCAGGACTCCTTTGACGGGTTTTATTTTGATTAGTGAAATGACAGGTCACTATGAATTGTTCTTTCCTACGCTGGCAGTGGGTATTCTTACGTACTATTTTACAGAACTCCTGAAGGTCGAACCAATGGATGATATACTATATCGATTAATGTTGCAAAATATCTCAGGCGATTATCCGAAACGGATGATAGTGAATCTGGATGTTGAGGAAAATTCATATTTAGACGGGAAGACCCCGGCAACGCTTCAACTACCTTCACGCTGCATCGTTGTGGCTGTTTATAGAGATAATGCTGTATATCGTTTCGTTGAAGGTGTGTCAATAAAAGCCGGTGATCAGCTAGATGTCGAAATTGACTCTCAGGATCTTGAAAAAATATATCAGCCATTAGCCAGTATGGCTTTCTCTTAACGTCAAAAACCTATACTCTCACGAGCATAGGTTTTGTCATTGCTAATTATAAGGTAATATAACTAAAGGGAGAATAAGCTCAAAAGAGCTTAAACATGATATAAAATCAAATTCTGATGTTTATGTATATTTATAGGTATGTTTCCTAAAATGAATAAACATATATTGCAAATATAGAATATATTTTTATTTGACAATAAGAAAAAGTAAATAAATATCTTATTTAGGCGGATTTTAATTGACGTATGCATATTTATTTGCCTAAATAGTGTCGATTTGATATTTAGAGGATGGTTTGTCACTTTTGGTATGAGTTTTGATTATAAAAAAATAACATAAAGACCGTAGCGTATTCCTCTATTATTGATGTCTCTTCCTAATCGAAAAAA
>JBOFIZ010000485.1:0-3108 GCA_051650425.1 Bacteroidales bacterium | reverse complement strand
AGTAGGTCAGAGCAAATCACTCATAATGATAAGGTCAGGAGTTCAAGTCTCTTAGTCCCCACAATACAGAGCTATAATATAATTGGTTAGTATATCAGACTTTGACTCTGACTGTCTTGGTTCAAATCCAAGTAGCTCTTCTATCTCTTCATAATAAAGAATAGTTTATATAGAAAGTGGTGAGTGCAAATCTCACATGGAGATAGATTAAATGTCTGCTCAATACCTAAAAGAAGAACCAGTTTCTATTAAGCAATGATAGTTATGAAGAGACTAAATATCTCTGATTTGCAATAAGAGAGAAATCTACAATGCAAGTAGAGGATGCCTAATTAGTTTAGAGAGAACATCCTTTTGAGGAGAGTGTAAGGTTTAAATCCTTACTTAGGCACTAACAATTTTAATATGAAAAAAGCAGAACAGTACAAGGTTGTAGAGTTAGGTACTACATATCAATTACCTAAATACAGAGTTGTTGATGGGAAGGGGATTCAAAAGGTTGCTGATTGCAATTTACAAGATGACCCAAACTTAGAATTTCACATAACAAGTGAAATTTATAAAAACATTACTTTCGTAAGAGGTGATAAATCTGATAATGGAACGGTGATTCCAAGAGTTGATGGGATACTTCATGAGCAGTTACTTGGAATGATGATAGAAGACCTTAAATACAAAAATAATCTTGTGCCTAGTAGAGAGTCATCTGTTGCAATAACTAAGCTAGAAGAGGCTCTAATGTGGCTAGAACAAAGGTCTTATATTAGAGAGAAGGAAGGGACTATTGGGACTTATAAGAAGTAAAAGAAAAATACCACTATGTAACCAGTAATCTTGATAAGATGTCAGAAGTACAATGACTATAAACTTATTAGGAAAGAATGGTGAAATGTATCAGATGCTAATGATGGGAACTTAGCCTTAGTGGCATAAATGCTTCTGTGGTGTAATTGGTAGCCACGATAAACTTAAGATTTATTTCCTTTATGGAGTATGGGTTCGAGTCCCATCAGAAGCACTAATAACTTAAAAGTACCTTTATGAGAAAAAGGTTTTCTGATTTGACCACAGATGTAAACAAGGTGTAGGATAAACTTGTAAAATCCTTTTAAGTTATTTTATATTGCGGGATAGAGTAATGGTAACTCGCAGGACTCATAACCCTGTATTTGTGGTGTTCAATTCCCACTCCCGCAACAATATATGGGGAACTATATATTAAGGCTGATTGAGGATATGTGGATAGTGTACATAATAACAGAAGGTAAATCAGTCCTTGCGAGAAGGTGTAATGTATTGCATGGGTAGGCGCATAACCTACTAGGGGATGGTTTAAATCCATTACTCGCAACAATGCCTCATTGATGTAAAGGAAGCATATTTCTCTTCTAAAGAAAGTGTAGGGGTTCGAATCCCTTATGGGGTACTAAAAGTAAAATATAGATATTCTTATTTTACTTAAAGTGATTAAAGTAAAACAAGGAGAGTTGCCAGAATGGTATTGAGATACACTGCTAATGTATTAGGATAAAACCTATGTGGGTTCGATTCCCACACTCTCCACTAAAAAAAGAAGTATGAATGTAGGCAGAATAATCAAAGACTTCTATTGTAATGGATTTTCAGGAAGAAGATATGACCTTACAAATAGTGTAATAGAGGCAGAGGGCAATGATTGGATTGTTATAAGGACAGAAGAAGGCGAGCCTATATTACTGGTCTTTGATAAAGACTATCATAATAAGCAAGAGCTTATTGATAAATGGTGTGAAGAGTAAGTATCTAATCTTAAAAAAGACCTCATTATGAGGCTTTTGTTGTGTTATGGAAAACAATAAGTATTACACTCCTTCAATAGAAGAGTTCTTTGTGGGATTTGAGTGTGAAATTTTTAATGCTAATAGTGAGTGGTATCCAATACAATTCACAATAGGACACTATGCTGAGTTAGCAATAAATAAAGACCAAAGGGGGTTTACTGCTAATACAGGTGAGTATAGAGTTAAATGTCTTGACAAAGAGGATATTGAGAGTCTTGGATTTGAATATTATATGTATCCTGATATATACAGGAATAAGAACAAAATTGAGATTCAAACATGGAGAGGCAATATGGGGGTTGGGATGAGAATTGTTGATAGAAGTAATGGACTACATGACCACTTCTATTCAGTTCTATTCAAAGGAGAGGTTAAGAACAAGTCAGAATTGGTAAGGTTACTTAAAATGATAGGAGTTTTATGAAGCAAGAGATAAGAATAAAAGAAAGATGTATTCCTTCGCCCATTCTTGTTTATGAATTTGTAAAGAACAAGGTATTTGGAAGTAACTTAGAAGGAAAGGAATATGAGATTCTATCAAAGGGCTGGAAGAAATCTCTTAAAAATGAATCATCTATAAAAGGAATGTTATGAAAAAGAGAGACCACATAGAGTTTAATGATGGCAGTACCATTAAGAATTGTGAAACTCTTAATGTAGAAGAAGTATTGGAGTTATTAACTAAGGCTTATGAGAACACTTCTTCTCCTGATGAGATTGTATTTTATCCTTTTGGCTCAGAACATTACAAGAATCTAATAAGCAAAGAAGATGAAACAGAAAGCTCACATACAATTTAATCCCGATAATCACACTTACAGAAATGTGATTACAGATGAGATATATATGTCTGTCTCTAAGTTCATAGAGAACTATAAGAAGCCTTTTGATGAGACTGGTAGTATTCTTATTGCTTCTGCTAGGAAGGCTAAGATAGCTCCTAGTGAGCTTAAAGCACAATGGGATGAGAAGAATAGGAGGAGTAAGATTAGAGGCAGTTCTATTCATAAGTTCATAGAAGATTTTATTCTATGTAAGAATAAAGAGGAGAGGGATTTTCAGATTGAAACTATATGGCAAAATGATACATTTTTTCAGGAGATTCCATTTCAATACTTGTGGAATCTTACTAGCAAAAGATGTAAACTACATATAGAGGACTTACTTTATCTTGATAGTAAGAAACTTGCTGGGCAGTCAGACTTGGTATTGGAATACAAGAATCACATAGAGATTGAGGATTGGAAGACTAATGAGAAGGATTCTCTCCATAAGGCTTATAGCAAGA
>JBOFIZ010000484.1:0-1728 GCA_051650425.1 Bacteroidales bacterium | reverse complement strand
GGCTCTGTCACAACAAATGGTTGATTTTGACGAGAAATAGCGTATAATAATAGTAAGAAACAGTACCACCGAAGGAGGTAATTGGATATGCCTACTATCAAAGACGCATTAGATATTATCGGTAAGTTGACTGTCGCAGAGCAGGAAAGCCTTAAAACAATGCTTTTAAGTCCTGCCTTTGTAAAGTCTTTGAATATTGAAGATTTCGTAGCAAAGGAACGCTTTGCAAATGGTCGTGTATGCCCTCTTTGTGGCTGTATCCATGTGGTTCGCAATGGTCATCGTAAAGATGGCACACAGCGATATGTATGTAAGGATTGTGGCAAGTCCTTCGTGATTGCTACGAACTCCATTGTGTCTGGTACAAGAAAAGACTTGTCCGTGTGGGAGCAGTACATTGATTGTATGATGAATGGCTTATCCATTCGTAAGACTGCTGTTGCTTGTGGGATTCACAGAAACACCGCATTCCTTTGGAGACACAAGATTTTGGATGCACTTCAGAATATGGCAGACGATGTTACCCTTGACGGCATTATTGAGGCTGACGAAACTTTTTTCGCCATCTCGTACAAGGGCAATCATAGCAAGAGTAAGACATTTGCTATGCCACGCAAGGCTCATAAGCGTGGTCATTCTACACATATCAGAGGCTTGTCCCAAGAAAAGGTATGTGTTCCTTGTGCGGTTAATAGGAATGGCTTGTCTATCTCCAAGATTACGAATACTGGTAGAGTTTCTACAAGAGATTTACATCATATTTATGATGGTAGGATTAAGACCAATTCCACTCTTGTTACGGACAAGATGAACTCCTATGTGAGATTTACAAATGCCAATGGCATTGACCTTGTGCAGTTAAAGACTGGCAAAGCCAAGAAAGGCATTTATAATATCCAACATATCAATAGCTACCATAGCCAGCTAAAGAGGTTTATGCGTGGCTTTAACGGTGTTTCTACCAAGTATCTGAACAACTATCTTGTGTGGAATAACCTTGTAAATTACGCCAAAGAAAGCGACATGGAGAAAAGGAACATCTTCTTAACTTTCGTTTTGGCAACATTGAAAACTGCTAAATGCAGAGATTTATCAAACAGACCAGCAGTTCCTCTGGTCGCCTAATTAGAATTTGTGGAGATGATAAGATGGTCAATATAACAGATGTAAAACAGATTCTTCAATTTGCAATAGATGCGGAGATTAAAGTCTTTCTTGATGGTGGCTGGGGTGTAGATGCTCTTCTTGGATATCAGTCAAGAGCCCATAATGATATTGACATTTTTGTAGAAAAGAACGATTATCAGAACTTTATAGAAATAATGAAAGCTAATGGCTTTTATGAGATTAAGATGGAATATACAACATTGAACCATACTGTATGGGAAGATTTGAAAAACAGAATTATTGATTTGCATTGTTTTGAATATACGGACGAAGGTGAAATTCTTTATGATGGGGATTGTTTTCCGGTAGAAACTTTTTCGGGTAAAGGAAGAATTGAGGAAATAGAGGTTTCCTGTATTGAACCATATAGTCAAGTAATGTTCCATCTGGGATACGAGTTTGATGAAAATGATGCACATGATGTGAAGTTATTGTGTGAGACATTTCATATCGAAATTCCAAATGAGTATAGATAACTGCAAATAACAGTTTGTAGGGGAGTTCTGATACTCCCCTATAAAAATGGCTATTTATCAACTGTTTGTTGTGACATAGCCTTAA
>JBOFIZ010000483.1:0-1703 GCA_051650425.1 Bacteroidales bacterium | reverse complement strand
ACGAATGCCCGAAGAGTATAAAACTTTTTGTCGCGAAAACAATATTCCTTTTAACGAATACACCGATTTTACCGAAGATGTCATTAATCAATCCGACATTCTTTACATGACTCGTGTACAGCGCGAACGTTTTACCGATCTGATGGAATACGAAAAAGTAAAAAATGTGTACACGCTCCACAAAGCAATGCTTGATAACAGCAAAGACAACTTGCGCGTCCTTCATCCGCTTCCTCGTGTAAACGAAATCGATATGGATGTTGACGACAGTCCGAAAGCTTATTACTTCGAACAAGCTTTAAATGGAGTATATGCCCGTCAGGCAATTATATGCACCGTACTCGGACTATAATTATTGACATCACGCGTTTACAACTTTCCAACGTTTTCATTTTATTCAAAACTTTATTCGTATGAAAAAAGAGTTACAAGTAGCAGCCTTAGAAAATGGAACTGTTATTGACCACATACCATCCGAGCAATTATTTAAGGTCGTATCCTTACTTAACCTCGATCAGTTGAGCAACAGTATCACAATCGGCAATAATTTTCATAGCAGTCAGTTAGGAAGTAAAGGCATTATCAAGATTGCCGACAAGTTTTTCGAAGCAGGCGAAATAAACCGGATTGCGTTAATTGCACCTAATGTGAAGTTAAATGTTATCCGAAATTATGAAGTATGTGAAAAGAAAAACGTATCATTGCCAAATGAAATAACCGGTATTGTCAAATGTGCCAATCCGAAGTGTATCACCAACAATGAGCCGATGACCACTTCCTTCAAGGTAATTGATAAAAATGAAGTAAAAATCAAATGCAAATACTGCGAACGGGTCATCGCAAAAGAAGATATCATTATTAAATAAATAAAAGCGAATGAAGCAAGACTGGAAACCGGGAACACTGATCTATCCACTTCCGGCTGCACTGATCAGTTGCGGAAGTTCTCCCGAAGATTACAACTTAATAACCCTTAGCTGGATGGGCACCATCTGTACCAATCCGCCAATGTGTTATATCTCTGTTCGTCCTGAGCGTCATTCCTATCCGATCATTAAAGAAAACATGGAGTTTGTCATCAATCTGACAACCGAAGACATGGCTTTCGCGACCGATTGGTGTGGCGTACGTTCCGGAAAGGATTTCAATAAATTCGAAGAAATGAATTTAACTCCGGGAAAAGCGACCTATGTCAAAGCTCCCCTTGTTGAGGAATCTCCGGTCTGCATCGAATGTCGCGTCAAAGAAATCGTTGCATTGGGATCTCACGATATGTTCATCGCAGACGTTGTAAACGTCAAAGTGGATGAAAAATACCTCGATCCCGAAACAGGAGCCTTCGATATGCAGAAAGCGAAACTGATCGCTTACTCACACGGAAACTATTACAAATTAGGCGAACAAATCGGACGTTTCGGCTGGTCTGTAAAGAAAAAATAAACTTATTCTAATACTTAACACTCATTTAAAGAAATGAAAAGAGACAATCAGATCTTTGAGATCATCGCAAAAGAACATCAACGTCAGTTGAAAGGTATTGAGCTTATCGCATCAGAAAATTTCGTAAGCGAACAAGTTATGCAAGCTATGGGCTCATGCCTGACCAATAAATATGCCGAAGGTTATCCGGGCAAACGTTACTACGGAGGTTGCGAAGTAGTAGACCAGAGTGAACAAATCGCTATCGACCGCGTAAAAGAATT
>JBOFIZ010000482.1:0-1814 GCA_051650425.1 Bacteroidales bacterium | reverse complement strand
GCGGCTCCTTCTATTCCCATTTCCGGAAAGCCCCAGTTTCCGAAGATCAGAGCATAATCCAGAATAATGTTGATAACAGCCATGACGATGGCATTCGCCGTAAGAACTTTCGTGCGGGTTATTCCAACGAAAAAGGCTCTGAACATAACATTGGGGAAAACAAAAAAGACACCCCATATGCGTACGTCGAGAAAACGAATGGCGGCATCGGATATCTCCGGAGAGCTCAGAAAGGAGCGAAGCGTATCACCTGCAAAAGCTTGTACACCTGCGAATACAAGTACTCCCATAAGCATCAGGAAAATCACACCATGAAAAAAGATTTCTCCGATTGCATCGTATTTTTTCTCGCCGTTACGTCGTCCGATCAGAATTTGTGATCCCTGACTGAATCCGAATGCAATCATAAAGAGAGCAATATAACAGACACCGGCCAGAGCTGATGCACCTAACTCGACTTCGCCAACTCTTCCCAGAAAAGCGGTGTCGGTAACATTCACAATGTTTTGTGCAATGAGTCCTAAGAAAATAGGATAAGAAATTCGAAAAATTTCCTTGTTGGAATACATAAATAAATTTTAGTGATTGAAAAACAAAGCGCAAAGCCGACAGAACTAATTACTGCAACTTTGCGCCTTGCTCTATACTATGCCTTTCGGCTTGTTTAAAGCTCAAGAATGAACCGGATCAGCTTAGACTAACCGATTGTTTTCGTCCGGGAAAATGACTTTAGGCTGGAAAGCCTTTGCTTCTTCAAATTCCATAGATGCATAAGACATGATGATCACGACGTCTCCGGCTTGTACTCTACGAGCAGCTGCCCCGTTCAGACAAATCATGCCCGAATTTCTTTCGCCACGGATCACATAAGTGTCCAATCTCTCTCCGTTATTATTGTTAACGATAAATACACGTTCGTTTTCAATAATACCTGCTGCTTCCATCAGTGCCTCATCAATTGTAATACTGCCAATGTAATTCAGATTGGCATCTGTCACAGTAGCACGATGAATTTTTGATTTTAATACTTCAATAACCATAATCTTACTTTGTGTGTCATTATCCGTAGATAATGTTATCGATTAAGCGAACTTCTCCACAGAAAACGGCGATACATCCGACTGCATAACCGGATTCAGACCAGCTATTCAAAGACTGAAGCGTCAATCCGTCTACAATATCGAAATATTCGACGCGGAAAAATTCATTTTTATTCAACTCATTGATCACCCATGCTTTTACTTCCGCAACGCTTTTCGTTTCTTTCATTGCCTTACTAGCGAGTAAAGTCTGATAGATCTTAGGCGCTTCAGCTAATTGTTCCGGAGTCAGACGGGTATTACGGCTACTCATAGCCAGTCCGCTTTCTTCGCGTACAATCGGGCAAGGATGGATCTCAACCGGTGAATTTAATTGTTTCACCATTTGACGGATAATAGCCAATTGCTGGAAATCTTTTTCTCCGAAATAAGCATTGTCAGGAGTAACCATATCAAACAGTTTACTTACTACCTGTGCCACTCCGTTAAAGTGTCCCGGTCTGAACTCACCTTCCATTACTTTGTCTAACTGACCGAAATCAAACAGACGTGTATCTTCTTCCGGATAAACTTCCTCCACTGACGGAGCAAAGACCAGTGAACAACCTGCCTCTTCAAGCAGTTTGCAATCAGCATCCAGCGTACGCGGATACTTTAGTAAATCATTCTGGTCATTGAATTGCGTAGGGTTTACAAATACGCTGACAATGGCGAACTCATTCTCTGCAACACAACGTTTTACCAATTGGATATGCCCGTTGTGTAATGCCCCCA
>JBOFIZ010000481.1:0-8042 GCA_051650425.1 Bacteroidales bacterium | reverse complement strand
AGGTAAGTATACCTGTTCTTTCTGGCAACCTGAAAAAGTGATCAGAAAAAAGAATAGGATATTTATGTATTTATGTCTAACTTTTGTCATAGTTGTTTATTTACTTTTTATGTCGCGAACACAACGAATAGGATAGGCATCACCAAATCCAGCGGCAATGCCATCAAAAGACCCAAGATTATTGTTTATGTTTTGCTCACTAAATTGAAAACGATAAGCCGCATTCCATTCAGCTGTTGTAGCAGTCCAATAATAACCAAGTTTCGAAAGCTGTGATAAAATACCGGTATAGGCACTCCGGTCGCCTGAAGCAGGATAAAAAACCCATCCATTAGGAGGTTTTATTGGGTTAAATTCATCGTCCGAAGGTATCGAATTATCAGATTCGTCTACTTTGATAAACCAACCATCCTCGATTGGAAGAGTTCCTGTAGTAGCACTTTCATTAGAGAAACTCTCTCCTACCTGCGTCCAGTTACCATTGATTTTTCTAATTTTCCTATCAAAGATAATTGCAGAAAATTCTTCTTTAGTAGGCATTCTCCATTTGCCTTTTCTCCAGCCTGCCTGATTTGACATATATCTGCACGGATCACCTTTCCCTTGTTGGGCGTTATAACCTAAATTACCATATTTATGAATAAATGCATCACTTACATTAGAAACAGGATCGTCTATGTATGGAACATGTTTCCAATGAGGTAATTCACCTGTAAACTCCTGGGGACGATATCCAATTGAATATTTCCAATCATATGCAAAACTTTTATTATTATTACCAGTAAGTCCTACAAGAGAGCCCCATCTGAAGTATAAGCCAGTATAATTTGCATTTGGAGCAATGTCAAGCATACCCTTATTGTTTATTAAATTGCCAGGAGCCCAAAAGGTCCCATCAATTTCGATTGTACCATCTCCATTTGTGCGTATGTTTACAGGTAGGCAGGCTAGAGTCTTGTTTGTTTGGTCCTTGCCTTCCAGAAAAATTGTGAATTGATCATCCGGAAAGAAAGAATTCTCTTTATGTTCGATCTCTATTCTGGATGTGTTTATATTAATCTCAAAATATTTATTCAGATTAAAATCATTGTTGTCTGTGAATTTTGCATTGTCTGATACGGATATAACCGGATAAGATGAATTATAATAGAAATGATTGCTTTGAGCCAAATCTAAAGTGCGCACTGAAACATTCAGATAATGATCGCCCTGAATCAGATCTTCGTAATTGATCTCATTCCATTTTTCTATCTCTGTATTGATCTCTAAGTCATCGTTGATATAAGTTATATTATAGGTATATAAGTTCTGACTTAACCATTCATCAGAAGGAGTGAATTCTTTTATTTTTGTTGTGCCCTGATCTTCAAAAACAAGAGTGAAAACAGGACTGGTCGTTTCGGAAACAGTCTGTGGGATAACAATGTAGTTTTCAGTAAATAGCCTATAGTTATTGTCTAATATTTGCTGTGATTCCGATATCTCATAGGTCTTTAGACTGGTTTTGTTTGTATGTTCTTCCCATGTGTTTTCTAATGAATGATACGTAGCTCCGGTATATACATGTTTCAATCCGATGGATTTGATACGGATATTATTACCGGTACTTTTTATATTGAATTGAAGTTTTGATAGAACATGGAGCATGTGAAATTTTACGCTACCGTTTTGACGGTTTAAATCACATACTGGCTGAGATACCATAAAATCTTCAGTCGGATTTTCTATGTTGGTTGTATATTTAAATACAGGAGCTCCTGTTTTGGAGATAGCATCAGGCGATATAATATCAATATTATCGCTTTCAACAGGAGCGTATGAAATAAATGAGATTTTATGTTGAGGATCCAAAGGCCAATACGTAAGAGGGGAGTATGTATATACCCCTTGTATATTACGGATTACCTTCTGATCATACATCCAGTTTGCTATTAGTATTTTACCCGAGGAAAGAAAATCCTCAAATGATTCTGTACCGGTGTGATAAGCGAAAACTGAAAATCCATTTAATGGAGTTGATGATTTACTTTTTAAAGCACTGATCTCATTTTGGGTAAAGTTAATGGAGGTCGTACTAAATTCGTATTCATTCAAAAGATCATTGCATGTACAGCTTGCCATAAGAAACAATACGATACCTATTACAGCTTGTTTGAATGTATATTCTTTTTTCATTGATTGAGTTTTGGTGATATATCCTGCATAGGTTTACTATGCAGGATATAGTTATTGTAATCAGGAGTTCGCTGGAATAGTTGTATCATCACTATTTACAGGGTTCCAATCTTCGATTGTAGGTTCCGCAAATTTGATTTCAGTTAAACCTGTAGCATTATCTAAATCAAGAATAATATTATATGTTACACTATTATTAATAGCTAACTGTTTACCTGTTGCTGTAATTGTACCTGTTAATTGATCTGCAACTTTAATACTTGTACCCTTATGATATAAATCGGCTTTTACCGTGATTGTATTTGTGCCATCTGTTGCTAAAGGAATAGCATAGAATGAGCTAGTTACAGATGAAGGTGAATCTGTAAGAGCATTTTTATTAGTTATCGTGATTGTTTCATCTGTTTTTGCTCCAGGTGTCCATTCACTCTCTGAACCAGTATAGGTAATTGATCCTTTTGTACTTGTATTAATAGAGATACCTGTTATTTTAGCATCGACATTTGCAAAATTTGTAGCATTAGCAATTTTTGCTGTAAATTGAATTTTACATAATGCGTGCCAGAAATTTAGAGCAATAGCGTTTTCTTTTGTTTTATTTGTTACTGTTGTCATATCTTTCGATATAACAAATGCTTCATGAACTGAAGTGCTTGATTGATTGATAGTATAATCTGTGTAAACTAAACCCTCAGTTGAAACAGATGTCGGAATATTTTCATTTTTATTTTTACCCCAAGCCCAGAATTTCATACTAAATTCGCCAGTCGGATAATAGTATTTTTCACTTAATCTCCAGCCATTTTCAGTTATAGATAGTTTTTCATCTGAAATGTAAGCAGGGGTATGACCATCAACAAACGCATATACTCCAAAAGTTTCCTTTCCGGTTAATATTTCCTTAGTTCTTGTAATAATACTATTACCCATTTGTACACCTGTAAAACGGATTTCATTTTGGTCAGCAAGAGAGTCCATCACTTCATTGTTAGAACAGCTGATTGTGCTAAGAGCTACTGTAGCAAATAATGCTAATTTCTTCATTTGTTTCATAGTTTTTGTTTTTACGTAAGTTCTTATTAAATAATAAAGTAAGTTATATCTGGCAGTAAGTTTAAATTAAGAAGGAAAGACGATATCTTCTTCGATTCCTTCCCAATCACCAATCTCGGGAGGTTCAAAACCACCTCCTCCGGAAGGAGGATCAATAGTACCGTCAAATTCAATGACGATCTTTTCGACATGTTCGATAGTTCCTTTCTCATCTAATTCCTGATTGATATCCCGGAAATATTCCCGAAAACTCCCATCAGGCAGTTTAATGACAAAATGTAATTTCTGATCATTCGGTTGAAAGTGATTGTAGGCAGAAAAATTACACTGAAATCCGACATCAGTTACTTTTATATTTAACTTATGTCCCACTTCCTTTTCAATTCCACTTTTATTATACATGGTTAATTTCTGGGCAAAACCTACTGAGACAGCCGAAACTGCACGTACATATTCTAATCCGATAACTTCGACATGGAAATTATAATCATGTACCACTCTTCTAGGGTAGGTATGGAGAGTTAATTCATCATTTTTTGAAGCATAAGTAACGACCTTAGAATTGATATGTTCTTCAGTAGTCCAGGAAAAAAGCATATCGGGAGCTAAATACAAATCATAATTATCAAAGTATCCGGATTTATTGAATAAAAGGCCGGTAAAACTTTTCATTTCTGTATATTGATGATGATTTTTGAATTGTACTGTTTGAGCGCTTGCATTTGTTCTCCAGTTATAGAGAATAACATGATACTCTCCAATTGGAACAGATAAGAGCATTGTGTCTTTTTCGATATAATAGCGATACAGACCATCTCCTTCGGTAGAATAAAAGATTACTTCGTTATAATGAGGCTTCTCTTTTAATTCTGTTTCCCAGTGAGTAATGAGTCTTACTTTAGATCGGGGAGGGTAGTAAAGTTCTTTGCGTTCGCATGAGAACAATCCAAGAGATAATCCTAAAACAGAAATGATGTAATATATTAATTTACTTTTTTTCATTATGTATGCGTTTAGATATTAACCAGACAAAAGAAATCTCGGCTTTAGTAGGACCTATCCATATTGTACGACCACTACTTAGCCAGGGAAATTGATTATACTGATCATTGGCCGTATATTTTCTGTATTTAGTGTTCAATACTCCCATACCCAGAGAATATTCCATTCGAAATTGTTTTCCTATTTTATGAGCATAGGTATAACTGAGTCCGACAGACGGTTGAATTTCGCCCTGATATCCCTTTTTCTTCCACTGAAAATCATAATATCCGGCACTTGCATAAAGTCCAATTGCATGTCCGGAAAGCACTTCTTGTTGTTTTTTTGTATGAAACCAGTAGCGCCCCTCTAATGTGCCAAGTAAGATTTGGTTATAATATTTATTGTTATTAAAGATCCACCATGGAAACATCCATTCGGCTCCAACCGACCAATTCTTACCAATAGGAACTTCAATTTCCACATTTATAAAAGTGGCTGCATCTGCTAATAAGTTCGTTTTTAGAGAAAATAATGGTTTTAATCCTGAAGTAACAGTATTTGTTTTATCGTGTGATGAATAGACTTTAGTTGTGTAATCAGCTAAAATATTTGTTACAGAAGGTAAGCAGTCTTTAAAGTCTTTAAACGGCTTTATTTCAGGGGGCAGATATTGACATAAGTTATAGTATATGTTGATTTGCCCATTTCTTAAATCTGCGAAATATGTTTCTTTTAGGTAATTCCATGCATTCTGAGACATTATTTTTTTGAGCTTTAGTTCTTTTAAAGAAGGATCAGCTATCTGTGATAGTATATATTGAACTTCTTTTTTGTAAGGGATGTGCAAATCACTCTCAACATATCTGTTTAGTTCGTCCCACCCTTCACCTTTGCCTTCTGCTTTAATGATTAATTGGTTAGCTGATTGATTGAGTGAAAGAATATATTCTTTTACTTGATTTGCTCTTTTTTCTGATAATTGTTTATTATAAGCGTACGAGCCATCGGGTGAGGATGTTGCAACAATTATAATTGAATCTATTTTTAGAGGATAGTTTGTTCTAAATATATTTTCGATACTCTTAATTGAATATTCATTATTAATATAATGTTTATCTAATTGTTTACTGTTGAGCCTGAATTTAATCTTTATCTGCTCCGGAGATATTTCACCGGGCAGATAAGAACTATGGTCTATACAAAAAATACTTTTTGATAGATTTAGTAATAGTAAGATTAATAAAAATCGGATTTTCATATTTCATAAATTTTTTTATTCATGTAATCATTGAGTTGTTTCTGAATAATTTTTTTGATAGTTGTAAGTAGGCAGCGATTTGTGTTTTTGTGTTTTTGATTTCGATTGTAAAAGTATAATTGACAATGTGATAATAATAATTTTAGTAATCTACAAATTAATCTACATTTCATAAGTATTTGATATATAATTATTTATATCGCATGTCGTAGTTTGTTTACTGGTTGTTATTTTATTATTTGGATTAGTTTACTTATATTTGTATGTAGGTATGGGAGAAATAATGCACATAAATAAAATCGGAAAACGAATGGGTATGACAAGATCAATTGCACTTTACGTATTGTTTGTTATGGCTCTTTTGCTATTGTCTTGTAATAAAGAAAATAAGTTTCTGAAAAAGAATGAGCATACTTTGGGTAATGATTCTATTTATGATCATTATGTAATGATTTATAAATCGGGGCGTAACTTTCAAAGTCAGAAATCGTTTAAAGAGGCTATAACTGAATTCGATCAGTGTGTAAGGTTTGAGTCAGATAGCAAGGAGTCTTGCGAAAAGATAGAGACTCTTGTGATTGATGCGATGACACAATTGTTGAATACTTATCAAAGTGATGCTAATCCTGAGGGATGTGTAACATATTTTACAACCCTATCAAAACAACCTACTGATTTTATTCGTAAATATTGTATGCGTGATGTGTATTCTTTTTTAGGATACGCTTTGTCGCGCACAGAACGTGTTGAAGATGCAGAGAAAGTGATGAAAGCAGCTTTGGATGCGACATATCCAAATCCGACACCTGCAAGATACTTTAGGGATAATGCCTACGCAGCAGCAGTTTATTATAGTAATCCAACTAAACAGAGTGAAGTGATTGCATACTGTCAGGAAGCTATTAAACAAGCTCAATTATATGATAACCCGTCAGGCCTTCAGTGGATTACGTCTTTGTTGGGAGGGATATATAAAAAGACAGGAAAAATAGATGCAGCAGCTGATCTTTTCTTAGAAAGTATGCAAGAAGCAAGGAGACAGAAGGATTTTCAGGGTGAGTCGAATGCCTATAATTCGCTTACGGATCTTTATTTATACTGGAATCTCCCTGAGTATGCAAATAATTATGCATCATTATCATTGCTGTGCACTGCCGTTAGAGGCGATAATCCAATGGTTGTTGGGTTGGCTAATTGTATGAAAGCCAGGGTGATGTCTCGATTAGGATATGTAGACTCAACTTTGTGGTATTTACAAAAAGCGGATAGCTGTAATCGGACACTCCCTTATAATAGCGGAATGGTAGATATTGATCTGTTGTGGGGTACTTTAATGGTAGATCACTCTTCGGGTGATTCATTGCAAGGAGGTATGGATAGGTTATTGTGTGTGGTGGAAAAAGGAACACCAGGTAATCGGTCAAAATCCTTTTATCAGTTAGCAAGAGGTTATAAGAAGCAGGGTAAAAGCAATGAAACAGAAAGCATGTTAGATAGTATGTATCATTTATTACAAATGTCTGAGTCACCTGTATATATTGAAAACGCATATAAATTTGCTCTTGATCATTATATAAATAAAGATGATGCGGCTAAAATAAAACAATATGCCTCAGCAATTCTGGAAGAGATTAATTTTAAACATGACACGCAGACATCCAGAAGGCTTGCTGATGTTGTTGTTCAGTTTCAGACAGAGAAAAAAGAGCAGCAGCTACTGATGACTCAGATAGAGTTAGAAAATAAGAATTTGCATTTATATATTTATATAATTCTTTCAATTGGGGTTTTGTTGTTTGTTTTGGTCTTCTTCTTGTATAAGCGCAGACTATATTTAAAGAAACAGCAACTTATGGAGCTGAGATTACTTCATCTGCTTGATAATCTGGAGGCAGAAAAAGAGAATAAAAATAATATAGAACAGCAATTGTCTGAGATTCTTACAGAGAAAGATAGTCGTATTGAGATTGAGGCAGTGACGCCGGGGCTTTTGAAAGAAAAAGGAGAGCCGAAATTCAGACAACGATTTGAACAGCTATATCCTTTGTTTTTACCAAAACTGAAGGAGCGTGTGCCAAATATCGGACATAAAGAAGAGTTGCTTTGTATGTTGATCGTGCTGGGACAAGATACGATGCAAATTCAGACATTGATGGGTATTGCACGTAGCAGTGTTAATATGGCTCGTTATCGTTTAAGACAAAAAATGAATCTGGATAAGGATATAAATCTGGATGATTATATAAAAGGTTTATTGGAATAAACCTGATTAGTAATCCCTCTTTATTTACATTATGTAAATAAAGAGGGACTTTTTTATAAACTCAATTATTTGATCCTGAACATCTTGAAAAGTAGTTGGGTGGAATCAATTGTTAAAATAATAAATACTTCATTTTTTTATTCTACATTTGCAACGATGGTAGTATTTACTTCAATTCTTCGAAGTGAAAACTTTAAAATGGGAATTCGGTGAAAGTCCGAAACTGTACCCGCAGCCGTATGTTTCTTTAAAGTATCTTTAAAGCAAGGAAAACCACTGATGAAAGGTTCGCAGAACTAAGTATCCGGG
>JBOFIZ010000480.1:0-4475 GCA_051650425.1 Bacteroidales bacterium | reverse complement strand
AAATAGAGATTTGCAGACAAAAGTAATAAAATAGTTGTATCTTTACAGACAAAGATGAAAATATGAATCAAGATAAACGACTATTTTTGCTTGATGCATATGCACTTATATATAGAGCATATTATGCATTCATTCGTACACCGCGAATCAATTCGAAAGGTTTGAATACATCTGCAATCTTCGGTTTCGTAAATACGCTCGAAGATCTATTGAAAAAACAGAATCCTACACATATTGCAGTAGCTTTTGATCCCAAAGGAGGAACTTTCCGCCATAAAGTTTATGATGCTTACAAAGCCCAACGGGAAGAAACACCTGAAGGCATACGTATTGCAGTTCCCTACATCAAAGAAATCCTCAACGCATATAATATTCCCATTCTGGAAGTTGAAAATTATGAGGCGGACGATGTCATAGGTACAGTTGCCAAACTTGCAAAAGAGAAAGGTTATACTGTCTATATGATGACGCCGGATAAAGATTATGCCCAACTTGTGGAAAACGGAATCTATATCTACAGACCTAAATCTACAGGTAAGGATATAGAGATCTTAGATACCGAAGCTGTGAAAGAGAAATTCGGTGTGGAAGATCCATTACAGGTTATAGATCTTCTGGGATTAATGGGTGACGTTGCCGATAATATTCCGGGATGTAAAGGCGTCGGCGAAAAAACTGCTCAGAAACTTATTGCTGAATTTCATTCTATCGAAAATCTTCTCGAAAATATCGATTCTTTGAAGGGTGCAGTAAAAACGAAAGTGGAAGCCAATATTGAAAATATCAAATTATCAAAATGGCTTGCAACAATCAAAACAGATGTTCCGGTTGAATTCGATGAAGAAAAAATAATTCTTGGGGATTTTGATGAAAATAAATTATCGGGAATTTTCGATGAATTGGAATTTCGAAATATGAAAAGCAGAGTGTTAACTAATACAAATAAACCAAATACTAATGTTAATATCCAAGGCGATTTGTTTGCGTTATTTGAGGCCGATCATACGGAAGAACAAAAAGAAACGATTCTAGAGCCATTAGAAATAGGCAAAAAAGAGTATATATTTATTGATAATGAGTCTATTAAGCTTGATTTTTTAAGCAAATTATCGAAGAGCAAAAAATTCTGTTTTGATACCGAAACTACAGGACTTGATCCGATTTCAGCAGAATTAGTGGGTATCAGTATTTCTTTCGAGAAAGACAAGGCATATTACATGCCAATTAGCAAAGATTTTGAAGAAGCTAGAAAAAGCCTTCTTCCCCTACTCGATTCTTTTGCCGATCCTTCTGTTGAAAAGATCGGACAGAATATGAAATATGATATTCTGGTTTTAGCGAAGTATGATGTGGTTATAAAAGGAAAATTGTTTGATACAATGATCGCACATTATTTACTGCAACCTGAACAAAGACATAATATGGATTACCTGGCAGAGGTGTATCTGAATTATAAAACAATCCATATTGAAGAATTAATCGGACCCAAAGGCAAAAATCAAAAATCAATGCGGGATCTCGATCCTGAGACGATAGTGAATTATGCATGTGAAGATGCTGATGTAACTTTTCAATTGGCAACCATATTCTCAAAAGAACTTCAAGAGCAGGGGTTATTACCCTTATTTGAAGATATAGAGATGCCTTTAATGGTTGTTCTTGCCGACATGGAGAAAGAAGGAGTTCGCGTTGATGTCAATGCTTTGAAATTCTCTTCTGAGAAACTAAGTGAGCGTCTATGCGAAATAGAAAAAGAGGTATATCAGATTGCCGGTATTGAGTTTAATATATCATCTGCAAAACAGGTAGGCGATGTTCTTTTTGGTCAAATGAAGATTGACGAAAAAGCAAAGAAAACCAAAACCGGACAATATTCTACGTCAGAAGAGGTACTCGAAAAGCTAAAAGCTAAACATCCTATTGTTGAAAAGATTTTAGAATACCGCGGATTGAAAAAGCTCTTGAGTACATATATCAATGCGTTACCAGAGTTAATTGAGAAAAGAACCGGAAAGATCCATACTTCATTTAACCAAACGGTGACAGCGACGGGACGTTTAAGCTCAAGTAATCCGAATTTACAAAATATTCCAATACGGGACGAAGAAGGTAAAGAGATTAGAAGAGCTTTTGTTCCTGATGAAGGTTGTTTGTTTTTCTCGGCCGATTATTCTCAAATTGAACTTCGTATTATGGCTCATTTAAGCCAGGATCCGAATATGATGGAAGCTTTCCTGAATGACGAAGATATTCATACAGCAACATCAGCAAAGATCTATAAGGTAAGTAATGAGGATGTAACAAAAGATATGCGTCGTAAAGCTAAAACAGCTAACTTCGGGATTATATATGGTATCAGTGTATTCGGGTTAGCTGATCGGTTAACTATACCAAGAGGCGAAGCAAAAGAGCTTATTGATGGCTATTTTGCTACCTATCCAAAGGTTAAGGAATATATGGATAAAGCGATACAGGTTGCAAAAGAACATGGTTACGTAGAAACGATTTTACATCGTAAGCGTATGCTTCCTGATATTAACTCCGCAAATTCTGTTGTCAGAGGTTATGCTGAACGAAACGCTATTAATGCTCCAATCCAAGGTTCTGCTGCTGATATTATTAAAATTGCAATGATAAATATCTATCGCAGATTTGAAGAGGAGGGATTAAAATCAAAAATGATTCTTCAGGTCCATGATGAGTTAAACTTCAATGTCTATCCGGAAGAGAAAGATAAAGTGCGACAAATCGTCATTGATGAAATGCAAAATGCTTATCCTCTTTCAGTTCCGTTAATCGTTGATTCGAGTTATGGAGACAACTGGCTGGAAGCACATTAATAAAAAAAGGATCTCGAATGAGATCCTTTTTTTATTTTATATCATATAGTTTCAGCTTATTGTATAAAGTCTTTCTATCTATTCCTAATAAAGCAGCTGCTTTAGATTTATTGTTACCGGTTTGTTTCAAAGCTTCTTCTATAAGTATCCGTTCATTTGATTCATTCTTAAGTTGAAAAGAGGTTGATTTCTTCTCATAAGATTGAAAAATCTTTTCGGGTAAAACATCTTTTGTAATTGAATCTGTCTGACAAAGCAATGTCGCACTTTTTATGACATTCTTCATTTCTCTTAGATTACCCGGCCATGAGTAAGATAAAAAGGCTTCTTCAACTTGCAAAGAAAAGCCTCTGACAGATTTATTCAACTCTTCTGTAGACTGTCTCAAAAAGAATTGGGCAAACTGTAGTATATCGCCTCCCCGATCCTTAAGATCCGGAACATTTAATGAGAATTCACTTACACGATGATAAAGATCCTCTCTAAATTTCTTCTCTTCAATAGCTGTATCTAACTGCTCATTTGTAGCAGCAATAATTCTGATATCAATAGAAATTTCTTTGTCACTATTTCCTACAGGCTTTATTATTCTTTCCTGCAAAGCGCGCAATAACTGGACCTGGATCTCATAACTAAGATTCCCTATTTCATCAAGGAAAATGGTTCCACCGTTAGCCACCTCAAAACAACCTTTCTTATCGGTCAGCGCACCTGTAAAAGCTCCCTTGACATGTCCGAATAGCTCACTGGCTGCTATATCACGAGGAATAGCACCACAGTCAATAGCAACGAAAGGATTATGTGCTCTGTTACTTTTCTCATGAATCAGGCGAGCAATATGTTCTTTACCAGTTCCACTGGATCCTAAAATCAAAACAGACATATTGGTAGGTGCTACCAGGTTTATATATTCATATAATTGTCTGGAAGCCGCACTTTCTCCTTCAATAAAAGTTTTATTTCCTATTTCAAATTCAGTAGCTTCTGATGAAATTGGCAAATTTACAACAGAGGGAGAAATATGAGATTCGGATATAGAGCTCTCATCCTTTAGAGCCTCCTGAATCTTATCAAAAAATATTTCTTGGTTAAAAGGTTTTTCAACATAATCTTTTGCTCCAAGTTTTATTGCCTGAACAGCTGATTCTACACCACCAAATCCAGTCATCATAATAACAGGGATAGTTAAATTCTCGTCATTTAACCATTTCAAAAGATCTATTCCATTCTGGTCTGCCAATTTAAGATCTGATAGAATAAGGTCTAATGTGTTTTCCAAAACTTGCTTTTTAGCTTCATCAACTGAAACTGCCGAAATCACATTAAAATCCTTACGCGATAACCAAACAGTTAAAACTTTGGAGAACATTAAATCATCTTCTACTATTAATATAGTTCTCATTTTCTTACAATTGTGTGATGGTACAAAGATAATTCTTCAAAAGGAGATAAAAAAGCAGATAAAATAGAATATAAAAACTTTAGAGCAGCTATTTTAAACTAAAAATGGAGTATCCTCACGGATCCCCCATCTCCTTATTAATACAGAACAGTTCGATTAAATCTATAAAATGTATATTTCATTTATTAAGATTTCAATTTAGTTAGTTATGTCGGTATATAATATCTAATCAA